>SLRB01000202.1 GCA_007131165.1 Bacteroidales bacterium
AGAATAATAAACAGAGAATAAACAATTACCGGAGAGGTATTGTTCAGAACCGTAGCTGTTAAAAAAATCCCACTCAGGTCATTTGTGGCCGGCAGAGCCATCCAGGGGCAGTGTAAAACAAAAAGTTGTTCCTTCTTCAGAGGTTTTACCAACCCATATCCTGCCTCCCAGTTTGTCAATGAATTCCTTGCACAGTATCAGTCCGAGTCCCGTTCCTGTTTCACCATGAGTACCCGGCATGGTTGAAGGTTTTACTGTCTTGAAAAGGTTCGCGGCAATTTCACCAGGAACTCCAATGCCGCTATCAGTAATATCTATCTGCAACTCACCCTTTTCTGTTATCCTTCCGGATGCCTTTATTGTGCCGCCGGCAGGTGTGAACTTGATTGCATTGGAAAGGAGGTTCCTTAATACCACCCTGAACATTTCCAGGTCGGTTACCAATTTGATATCTTCCGGAACACGGATAATGAAACTGATGTTTTTTTCTTCAATCAACTCTTTATAGAGTGAACAGGTCTCATTTAAAACCTGTGAGGGCGAGATCTCTTCGTTTTTGATGAAAACCCTGCCGGTCTGTGAATTTGCCCACTGTAACAGATTATCCAGCATTATTATCATCTTTCTGGCAGAATCGTTTATTATACCAATCATCTTCTTCCTTTTTTCATCATTATAATTCTCATACGACCTCAGGACAAGTCCGCTCAATCCCGAAAGCGCTGAGAGGGGGCTTCTCAGGTCATGGGCAATTATTGAAAAGAATTTATCCTTCATAGAATTTAATAACCTGAGCTCCCCGGCCTGACGACCTATTTCCTCATTCTTTGTTTCAAGTTCGCGGCTTCTTTCATATATCTTCCTGTTTGCCTCGGTCAGGTATTCCCCTCGCCTTTCCAGCTCCAGGTTTTTTTCTCTGATCTGGTTTGTCCTCTTTTTAACCACAACCTCAAGTTCATGCTTCCTGCGCCTTATGGAAGCAGTCCAAATCAAATGAAACAGTACTGTAAGTGAAATAAACAATACGGTTGCAAGTACTGTGAACCAGTTCGTCTGCCAGAAAGGGGGTGTTATGATAAAACTCACCGAGGCAGTTTGATTGTCACAGGGTGCTGCAGCAGGACATGACATTACCCTGAAAGTATAATGGCCGGGTTTGAGGTTGACAAAAGTAATCCTCTTTTGAGTTCCTGCATTGACCCATTCATCATGCAAAGGTTCGAGCATATAGTAATACCTGTTCCTGATGCTCCCGACAAAATTGAGCATCGCGTATTCAAAGCCGATCATATTCTCCCTGTGGGAAAAAACGATGCTACCCTCATTATTAATCCTGGGCCCGTCACAACCTCCTGGAAAAACAGTCCGATCAAACAACCTTATATCTTCAACAAGCACAGGCCCCTGAATCTCACCTGATGATATCATGCCAGGATCGAAAAAGTCCAGTCCCCTGTTCCCGCCGAAATACAAAGTACCGCTATGATCATGCGAGACAGACCGGGGAAAGAAGTCATCAGACAAAAGGCCATGATTTACATCATATATTGACGCATTATGAAGCTCGAAGATGTATTTTTCGGGAAAACGCAACATTATATTTATTATACCCGCCGTGGTACCAAGCCATAAATTACCAGCATCATCTTCGGCTATACTTCTTATAAGCAACCCGGGTAAACCCAGTGAACCTGGTGTTATGCTTGTAAAGTTTCCGAGGTCCGGATTATAGAGACTAATCCCCCCGTTCGACACGACCCACATTCTGTCCGAACGGTCTCTGTAAGAAAAATGAATATAATTGTCAGGTAAGGATCCCTGTTCATCCTCAACCAGATATGTTACAAACACTGAATCGCCTGGCATCAGTATATTCAGGCCCATTACCGTAGAAACCCAAAGATTCCCGTATTTATCATACTCCAGACTGTAAATGTGATTATTGGATAACGATCCCGGCAACCCCGTTCCGTAACGAAACCATGTTACAAGTCCGGTTCCCGGTTCATATCTTGCCAGGCCCCTGCCAAAAACTGCCAGCCACAGGGCTCCATCCGGCCCTTCGGCTACATCCCTTATATCAAGTGCCCCGAACTTCTCAATAAACTCATCATGCCCTGATACAATACTTACAAATCTGCCTGCTGCAGGGTCAAATTTTTGAAGTCCCCCCTGCCAGCTTGTTATATAAATATCTCCATCTGACGCCTCGAATATCCTGAATATGTGCCCGATACCTGCTCCGGATATAAGCGGTTCAACCGGTATCATCTCCCGGTGGGAAGTGCATTCACGGTATAGCTGGATCAAGCCGGACTGGAAAGCTATCCAGAAATTATTGTTGCTGTCGTGCAAAAGGGCAGAAACATTAGGATGAAATAAAAGTTCACTGTTCTCCTGATTCTCATAAAGGTTCATGAAAGGCATCCCTGTAATTGCATAGTTGATACCTGTGTTACCTGCCGCTAACCATAATACACCTGTTTCGCCAATATATAAAGCACCAACAGAACCCGATGTTATTGATTTAGGGTTTTCAGGGTCATGTTCATAGTTATTATGAAGACCGGTCGCCATTTCATAGCTATGCAGCCCCGTGAGTGCAGAAATCCACAGGACACCATCGTGCTCCCTGATATATCTCGGATTGCGAAGTTCTTCAGTACCGGGGAGCCGGTAAATGCTCCTGTTTTGGACATCAAAGACCAGGACACCGCTGTTTCCGGTTGCAATAAACAATTTCCCATCATGATAATCCAAATGGAGTGGCTTATCCTTCTGATTTCCTAATTGGGATTTCATCTCATAATAGTACCTGCTGCTGTTGCCGGCCAGATCAATACAAGTCAGGCTCCAGTCAGTATGTACAACCCACAAGCAACCCATATCATCAGCAACAATGGCTGCAATGCCTTCATTATAGACCCGTACTGCGTTGACACTATCCAGCTCTTTCGTCTCCCCATCCACAGGTTCCAGGAAAGGAACTTGTGTGAAGTCATCCTGTTTAGTGTCATATACAATTATGCCTTCAGATGTGGAGGACCATATCACACCGGATTTGTCAGCAACAACGTCATAAACATGGACTGGTAAAGCTTCATCAGTAATAGCTTGAAGATCGTACCTGATAAAAGTGTCCGAGCCGGGATCGTAGCGGGCAATACCAGCTGAGTGGCAGCCTATCCACAGCTTACCGGCACCGTCGGCCTGCAGGCTGCTTATGTGATTGCCCGGCAGACTTGTTGTGTCGTTCCCTACGGAATAATAGTTACTGAAATCATAACCATTATAGCGGTTCAGGCCGTTTTGAGTGCCAAACCAGAGGTAGCCGCAACTATCCCTTTCAATAGCAGTTACATGGTTGTTAGAAAGCCCGTCTGCCCCGGTTAGCGAAAAGAAATTCAACGTATTGTTTAGTGAACCTGCATCAACCGGAAATACAACAGCTTTCAAACAAATGAGATATGTCAGGTGAATAATATACCTGTACATTGCATCTGACAATTAAATCTATAATACGAAGCTGCTGTTTTTTTGTTACCACTAAACCGCAGCCCAAAAGGTGATTTGCATCACCTTCTGAAACCGATGATATATCCGTTAATACACTGCCCCGGGCAGGGGCGGAGTTCTAACCGTCCTGCCGGCGCAGAAAAGGCTGGACCTTCATGTAGGTAAGGCTGCGCCACAGCCACTCAAACGGCCCGAAATGAAAATACTTAAGCCATATTCGGCTGAACGGAACCTGTAGTCCGAATATAACAATGGTAAGCAACACCCCCTGAAAAGCCGATATCTTCTCGAATAATCCAAATCCATATGAAAAGAACAGCGTGGTGCAGATAATAGATTGCAGCAGGTAATTGGTCAGCGCCATCCGTCCAACCGGGGCAAGCAGCCTTGCAGGCAGGCCGAACCGCCCTTTCAGGTAAAGAAGCACTATGCCGCTCACATATGCCACTGATAGTGAGAACCCGGCAACAATATGTGAGGTTGTTAGCACTAACATCCATATATCAGGCACTGTCATAGCGCCGGTATTGAAAAATGACCATGTATAGAGCGCACTGAAAATAACCCCTGTAATCAGTCCCCGCCACAAAATTCTCCTGAAAAACTGAACATGTCCGGCAGGATTTCTCATGATGCCGCTTCTTGCTGCCCATACCCCGACAAGGAAAACTCCAAGAACTACCGGGTAAAAGAACAGCACCCCTGGAAGCAGATTCATATATTCCTGAAGCCGTATCCTGACGATCTCACCGAATGTCCCCTCTGAATAAACTGCCGATGCCCGGGCCAGGAATTCCGTAATCCATGCTTCCCTCTCCTGCATGCTGGCTTTAATGGCTTCAGCAGCATGGGGGTCAGCCATGCCTAACCGGACCATGAGGACCGACAACGCTGTCATTACAATTGGTACCATGGCCAGCCAGAAGGCCCATTTGATAATGCTTCTGTCACTCTTGTTCCTGAACAGGATAAGGACAAATCCAAAGACTGCATACCATACAAGGATGTCACCGGCCCAGAGAAACACAACATGCAATATCCCGAACATAAGCAGGATAGCCACCCTGCGCCTGAAAACAGGCAATATGCTGCTGCCATCATCTGTCTTCTTGTTGATAAACATCCAGAACCCATAACCGAAAAGCAGGGAAAAGAGAATATAGAACTTCCCTTCGAAAAGAAATTTGATCAGGCCTGTCGAGATCTTATCGGCTATAGTTTCAGAGCCGGCATAACCTGCAATCACAGAGGTGGCAGGCTGATAGAACATCTGCATGTTCACCATCAGTATCCCAAAGATTGCCAGTCCGCGAAGAATATCAAGCAAAGCTATCCTTTCTGCAGGTTTAACGGGGGTAATTTTTTCCTTCATAAAGTTTTTTGATAAAAATATAAAAAAATCAAATCCAACCCCATTCAACCGGCATTATCTCTGCTTGTACAATTCAACAGGTAACATAGCTGATTTAGCATGCCGGACGGGATTATTGGTACCAGAGCACTTCAACCGGCATTATTACTGTTTGATCGCTCCACATATATTATTCATACCTGAGCACTTCCACAGGATTTCTGTTCGCTGCAATCCACGTCTGCCAGCTTACTGTAAGAAGCACAAGAATAAATGCAATTGCCCCGCCGGTAAAATAGAACAACAGTCCGGGTTCAATACGGTAATTGAAAACCGAGAGGTAGCCCTGCGTTATGACCATTGCAATTGGTGTGGCAATAATTATAGCAATAAAGACCTGTACTATAAGCTCTTTTGATATTTTCAGCATTACCGACCCGACTGTCGCACCAAACACCTTCCTGATACCAATCTCTTTCCTGTTTCTCCGGGCAATAAACATAGACAATCCGAAAAGTCCGATAAGCGAGGCTATTATTGTCAGCAGGAAGAACAACTGCATCAGCATCATTGCCGAAATAAATGATCTTGCCTCCTCGGTCTCATACAGGAACTCATCATGGTATTTTATCTCGACCGGATAATCAGGATTTATATCGTTCAGCAGACCGGTTATAAATGCATGTGTCTCTTCACGGTTTTCAGGCCTTATCCTTATAAACAGGTGGGCATCCTGGTTACCGCTTTGCCTGATCAAAGAAGCATTTACCGGGAATATGGGCGGAAGGGCCATATAATCGTCTATGATCCCGATTATCGTGTAGTTCTCCCCCCAGAGCATAACCGTTTCGCCTATAGGATCATCATATTCAAGTATCCCGGCGGTCTGCATGTTTATTACCATCGAGCTTTCAATATCGGCAGGAAACTCATCGGAGAAAAACCTCCCCTGTCTCATCCCGATATCGTAAAGCCTGGGGAAGTCCTGTTCATAGGTATATGTACCGGCAGGTGTCCTGTTATGCTCATCTTTCCAGTTGGTTGTCTGCGAAACCCCGTGGCTGGGAACAGCCGCCCCCCATGAAACAACCTCTATCATGGGGTTGGACAGAAGTTCAGCTTTTACAACATTGAGGTCACCCCACTTGTTGCCGGGAAGCACAATCACATTTTCCTCATCATATCCCAGCACATCCTGGTTATCCAGATGTTTTCCCTGCCTGTCAATTACCATGATCATCTGGATGAATATTATAGCAAGAATGAACTGGAAAGTGGTGAGTATCTTTCTTGACATACTCCGGCCAGAAACAGTGTTCTCCAAATCCTTGAGCAGATTCGAGGTTTTCGCTGCTGAATACCTGATAGCGGGATAAAGTCCGGCAAGCATTACCGTTACCACGAACAACAGGAACCCCAGGAGCAGGGCTCCGGGTTCGGCAGAAAGCCTTATATGGGTATCCATAAGTGAATTGAACCACGGAAGCAACAGCTCAAGAAGGATGACGGCTAAGCCAAATCCTGCAACGGTCGACAGCATGGTGTCAACCATGAACTGGCTGAAAACATTCCTCCTTAATGCGCCGTTGACCTTCCTGATGCCAGTCTCCTTTTTCCTGGTTGCAAACAGGATATTTGTCAGATTTATATAGTTGAAACATGAAGTTATCAGCACGAAAATCCCCCCGAGCAGAAGAGCCAGGAACTTGCCCCTGTTATTCGAAAAAGTCCCCCTGAAATGTATATCCCTTATGGGCATCAGGAAGGCATGGATGTCGTCTATAGGAACGGGTATCTCATAATTCTCTTTTATTGTCCGGTTCAGGGCAGTAATATCTGTACCGGGTGTAAGCAACAGATAATTGTCGTAAATTGTTGAATTATATTCATCGTACCTCCATTCCGGGAAGCTTCCAGCCAGGCTTATGGGTGCAATAATATCTGCCCGTAAATGGGTGTTTGACGGCAGATCTTCATAAACTCCGGTAACGGTGTATTCATTCCTCTCTCCGTAGAACTCTATCCTGATGACCTCCCCTATGGGATCATCACTTCCAAAGTAGCGGCGGGCTGTCGAAGCTGAGAGAACAACTGTGTTCGGATCGGTTGAAGGAATTCCCGCCCTGAAAGGAATTGTAAATATTGAGAAAAGCGCCGAATCGGCCACCTTTATATGATCCTCGGGAAAAAGGTTGTCGCCTACCCGTACAATCCCGTTTGTATTGCGGGACAGGCTGTAGTTTTCAACATCAGGCAGCATGCCGGCAAGCGCCGGCCCCTCCGGACCGAATGAGTTGGGGGCCCACTCAACAACCCCGAAGGAACCTCCCAGGTAGATCTTTGCAACCCGGTCGGCGTTATCATGGCTGCTTTCATAGGTAAGTTCATGCCTTGCAAAAAGTATGGCAAGTACCGCCGATGCCAGTCCGAGTGTCAACCCAAAAATGTTTATAACCGAAACTACCCTGTTCTTTAAGAGGTTCCTCCATGCAATGACAAGATAATTCAGGATCATACGGGTTGTTTTTTACTTTTTACAAGCATTAAGTATGCCAAAACAGACATATAACTAACAATAAAAATATTACTAAAATATGATTTCAGGAGTAAGTTAACAAATGAAACC
>SLRB01000230.1 GCA_007131165.1 Bacteroidales bacterium
CACTACAATAAAGGGAAGGCTGAATGCAGGTGCAAGAAGCCTGTGGAGGGCCAACGGTATGAAGGGAGAACAAATGGGAAAACCACTCATTGCTATTGCGAATTCATTTACCCAGTTTGTACCCGGGCACGCCCATCTGCATAATATAGGACAGAAAGTAAAAAGAGCTGTTGAGAAACAGGGCTGCTTTGCTGCCGAATTCAATACCATTGCGATTGACGATGGTATTGCCATGGGGCACAATGGTATGCTGTATTCTTTACCATCGCGGGAGTTAATTGCCGACAGTGTTGAGTATATGGTTAATGCTCACTGTGCCGATGCCCTTGTATGTATAAGCAACTGCGACAAGATAACTCCCGGTATGATGATGGCCGCAATGCGTTTGAATATCCCGGCAGTATTTGTCAGCGGCGGTCCAATGGAAGCAGGTCGTTCAGAGGGTAAGGCTCTCGATCTTGTCGATGCTATGGTGGCAGCCGCAGATCCTTCCCTGGAAGATCAGGAGATATACAATTTAGAAAAGGCAGCTTGCCCTACTTGCGGATCTTGTTCGGGTATGTTTACCGCCAATTCCATGAATTGTCTTAATGAGGCTATCGGACTTGCCCTTCCGGGGAACGGAACGGTGGTTGCCACACACGTCAACCGCATGAAACTTTTTGAGGAGGCTGCTTCGCTGATAGTATCAATGGCCCGGAGGTACTACGGTGAAGGTGATCCAACCGTGCTTCCAAGATCCATAGCCAGGCGCAATGCGTTTGTTAACGCCATGAGGCTGGACATAGCAATGGGCGGGTCTACAAATACCGTTCTTCACCTTCTGGCAATAGCACATGAGGCAGGTGTTGATTTTACGATGGATGACATTGATCTGTTATCTCGCACCACACCCGTGTTGTGCAAGGTAGCACCAAGCAGCAGCTATCATGTTGAGGACGTAAACAGGGCAGGGGGGGTGCTTGGTATACTTGCTGTTCTCAATGATGAGGGTCTTATAGATTCAAAAGCATTGCGAATCGATTATCCCTCACTTGCCGATGCACTGAGAGATTATGATCTGCGTTTACCGACGGCCACTCAAAAGGCCTGGGATATATACGGCAGTGCGCCCGGAGGGTTCCCGAACCTTGTGATGGGATCACAGCGTTCTGTTTATGAAAACCTCGACCTGGACAGGAAGGAAGGATGCATCAGGTCGGTTGGCCATGCATGGTCGGTTGATGGCGGACTGGCGGTGCTTTATGGGAACATGGCCACTGACGGGTGCATTGTTAAAACCGCCGGTGTTGATCAGGCACTGCTTCACTTTGAGGGCCCGGCAAGGGTTTATGAATCACAGGAGGATGCATGCAGGGCAATACTTGAAGGCGACATAAAAAAGGGAGATGCGGTTATAATCAGGTATGAAGGTCCCCGTGGCGGACCTGGCATGCAGGAGATGCTTTATCCCACCTCATACCTTAAATCCGCTAAGCTCGGCGCCTCTTGTGCCCTGATTACAGACGGACGGTTCTCCGGGGGGACTTCGGGGCTTTCGGTAGGGCATGTTTCCCCTGAGGCAGCTGCAGGCGGAGCAATTGCACTGATCAGAGACGGCGACAAAATTGTCATTGACATACCCGGAAGAAAGATATATGCTGATATTTCCGATGATATTCTTGATATGCGGCGATCTGAGGAATTGCAGCGTAACAGCGATGCTTTTACGCCGGCCGGAAGGTTAAGGGATCTTTCTGTTTCACTGAGCATGTATGCTTCGGTCGTTTCATCGGCCGACAGGGGAGCAGTCAGGTTGCTGAACAGCAACCGTGAAAGCCCCGGCAAATGAACAGGTTCAAAAACAACAATTCAAGCCTGGATTTCAGGCATCAAAAATAATTAAAGCTATGCAACAGAAAAATGCATTATTGATGGAAGAGCAGAAAACAGATACAGTAAAGATGACCGGTTCGGAGGCTGTTATGGAATCTTTCGTACGGGAAGGAGTTGATATCATATTCGGTTATCCGGGAGGTGCGATCATGCCGGTTTATGATGCCCTATATTCATACAGGGAAAAGTTGAATCATATCCTTGTAAGGCATGAGCAGGGTGCAGTGCATGCTGCCCAGGGTTATGCCCGTGCCTCGGGAAGGACGGGGGTCTGCCTTGTTACATCTGGCCCGGCTGCAACTAATGCAGTTACCGGTATTGCCGATGCAATGGTCGATTCGACACCTCTGGTTGTTATATGTGGTCAGGTGGGATCGGCGTTGCTTGGCTCCGACGCCTTTCAGGAGGTCGATGTGGTTGGTGTTACCCAGCCGGTTACCAAATGGAACTACCAGATAACGCGTGCCGGGGAGATCCCCTGGGCGATTGCACGGGCTTTCTATATAGCCCGTACAGGACGTCCCGGACCGGTATTGCTGGATATTACCAAAGATGCCCAGTTCGGATCGCTTGATTTTGATTACCAGCCGGTAACTTCTGTCAGAAGTTACACCCCTTATCCTTTGGTTGATCCGGCACAGGTGGAGGAGGCTGCACGGCTTATAAATCTCGCCAGCAAACCTCTGGCATTGATAGGGCAGGGTGTTGTTCTTGCAGATGCTGAGAAGGAGCTCAGGGAATTCCTTGAGAAAACCGGTATGCCGGCAGCCTCGACATTGCTGGGACTTTCGGCATTGCCGTCAGCTCATCCTCTTAATGTAGGCGGACTTGGCATGCATGGTAATTACGGCCCCAATGTTATGGTGAACCAGAGCGATGTGGTGATCGCAATAGGGATGAGGTTTGACGACCGGGTTACTGCCGATCCTAAAAGGTATGCCACAAACGCCAGGGTTATCCACATGGAGATAGATCCTGCCGAGATCAACAAGATAATCCATGCCGATGTACCTCTACTTGGGAACGTAAAGGAGAGCCTGCCAATGCTTACCGCAAAGGTTAGCAAAAACAGCCACAGCGAATGGCTTGAAGAGTTCAGGGCTTGCGACAGGGTTGAGTATAAAAGGCTGGTCGAAAGGGAGATTTACCCCGACAAGCCTGAACTGACAATGGCAGAGGTTGTAAGACGAGTGTCTGAAGCATATGATGACGATGCCATCATGGTGACCGATGTGGGGCAGCACCAGATGATCGCGTGGCGGTATTTCAAATTTAAGCAGTCCCGTTCGGTTATCACCAGTGGTGGGCTCGGTACGATGGGTTTCGGACTGCCGGCCGCTATCGGGGCCAAACTTGCAATGCCCGGCCGGCCGGTCTGCCTCTTTGTGGGGGACGGGGGTTTCCAGATGACTATCCAGGAACTGGGCACCATATACCAGTCCGCCGTGCCTGTAAAAATTGTATTGCTCAACAACAACTTCCTGGGAATGGTAAGGCAATGGCAGGAGCTGTTCTTTGATCACCGCTATGCCCAAACCTCGCTTGTAAATCCCGATTTCCAGACAATTGCCAAAGGGTACCACGTGCCCTCTGTCAAGGTTACCAGACGTGAAAAGCTTGACCAGGCGGTAAAAAAGATGGTCAGTACTGACGGCCCGTTCCTGCTTGAGGTTGCCGTTGAGAAAGAGGGCAATGTTTTCCCGATGGTGCCGGCAGGAGCCTCGGTCGATGAGATAATACTTGAATAACAACATCTTCTGGAATGGAGCGCCATTCAGTAAGCCGGAGATGGATAGCAGAACGCAGAATAACAGTTAATTACAAAAAAAACAACAATGAAGCAGGAGTTCACCATTACCGTATATTCAGAGAACCGTGTTGGCATACTTAACCAGGTAACCACGGTTTTCACGAGAAGGCACATCAACATAGAAAGCCTGACAACCTCGGAGTCGGCTATAGAAGGAATACATAAGTTTACTGTTGTGGTTTATGCCACAAAAGATGAGATTGACGTACTCGTGCGCCAGATAGAAAAACGCATCGACATCCTGAAAGCGTATTATTTCTCGCAGGATGAGATAGTCTACCAGGAGATAGCCCTGTACAGGGTGCCCACAGCCTCGCTTTTCGAGGGGAACGAGGTCGAGAAACTGGTCCGCCAGTATGGTGCCAGGATCCTTGAGATGACGCCCGAATATACGGTCATTGAGAAGACCGGCCACAAGAAAGAGACACAGGAGCTTTTTAACAAGCTTGACCCTTATGGAGTTACTCAGTTTACAAGGTCAGGGCGCGTGGCTGTGAACAAGCTGAAGAAGGAGCCGCTGAACAGCTACCTGCGGAAACTTGCGAAAAATGGAGTTAATCCCGGAATCTGAATATGTAAAACATTTAAAAAAACCAATAAAAACAGAATTATGGCACAGATCAATTTTGGCGGAGTAACTGAAAATGTTGTAACGCGCGAAGAGTTCCCTCTTTCCAGGGCTCTTGAAGTATTAAAGGACGAGACCATAGCCGTGATAGGTTATGGTGTACAGGGACCCGGACAGGCACTGAACCTCAAAGATAACGGCTTCAGCGTAATAGTAGGCCAGCGGATGGATTCCAAAACCTGGGATAAAGCTGTTTCCGACGGATGGGAACCGGGCAAAACGCTGTTTACGATTGAGGAAGCGCTGGAAAGGGCCACAATCATCCAGTACCTGCTTTCTGATGCTGGCCAGATAGCATTATGGCCGGTAGTTAAAAAGCACCTCACTCCTGGCAAGGTTCTCTATTTTTCGCACGGCTTCGGCATCACTTACAAAGACCAGACAGGGATAATACCTCCCAAAGAAGTTGATGTTGTGCTTGTTGCCCCGAAAGGTTCGGGTACCAGCCTGCGTCGCATGTTTCTGGAGGGACGCGGACTAAACAGCAGCTATGCGGTATTTCAGGATGCAACCGGCAGGGCAGTGGAGAGGGTAATTGCTCTCGGGATAGGTGTCGGCAGCGGATATCTGTTTGAGACCACCTTTAAAAAGGAGGTTTTCAGCGATCTGACCGGTGAAAGGGGGACGCTGATGGGTGCTGTGCAGGGATTGTTTGCCGCACAATACCAAGTACTTAGGGAAAACGGCCATTCTCCTTCGGAAGCTTTCAATGAGACGGTTGAGGAGCTCACCCAAAGCCTGATGCCACTTGTTGCAGAAAACGGAATGGATTGGATGTATGCTAATTGCTCAACAACTGCCCAAAGAGGAGCATTGGACTGGTGGAAGAGGTTTCGGGATATTAACATGCCTGTTTTTCGCGAGTTATATTCAGAAGTGGCCAAAGGGAACGAAGCCCGTAAGGCCATCGAGGCAAATTCAAGGCCTGATTACAGGTCGGGACTTGAAAAGGAACTCGGCGAGCTGCGTGATTCTGAGATGTGGAGAGCCGGAACCGAGGTCAGGAAGCTGCGTCCAGAAAATTTATAATGCCGGAAACAGATCGGAACAGATACATAAAATTGTAACCAAATTAAACGAATTCAGATATGGACAACAAGATTCAAATTTTTGATACCACGCTGAGAGACGGTGAACAGGTCCCGGGCTGCCAGCTCAACACTATTGAAAAGATTGAGGTAGCCAGGCAGCTTGAAAAGCTTGGTGTTGATATCATTGAAGCAGGGTTTCCTGTCTCTTCACCCGGTGATTTCAATTCAGTGGTGGAGATTTCCAAAACAGTTGAGAAACCGGTTATATGTGCTCTCACAAGAGCGGTTGAAAAGGATATAGAGGTAGCAGCCGATGCTCTAAAATTTGCCAAAAAGAAACGAATTCATACCGGTATCGGCACATCAGAATTCCATATAAAAAATAAGCTTAACTCCAACCCGGAAGATATATTAAAGAGAGCAGTGTCTGCCGTTAAGCTGGCCAGAAAATTTGTTGATGATGTGGAATTTTATGCCGAAGATGCCGGACGGACTGAAAATGAATATCTCGCCAGGGTAATTGAGGCGGTTATAAAAGCCGGAGCCACGGTCGTTAATATTCCTGATACTACAGGGTATTGCCTTCCCGGTGAGTACGGCGAAAAGATTGCGTTCCTGGTAAATAATGTACCAAACATTGACAAGGCCGTTATATCAACCCACTGTCATAATGATCTTGGTATGGCAACTGCAAACTCTATATCAGGCATTTTGAACGGTGCGCGCCAGGTAGAGGTAACTGTCAATGGTATTGGTGAAAGGGCCGGGAACACCTCCCTTGAAGAGGTTGTGATGGCCATAAAAAGTCATCATTCGCTCAATTATGAAACGGGAATTGACTCACGGCAGATCATGAGAACAAGCAAGCTTGTGTCTACCCTCATGCGCATGCCGGTACAACCAAACAAGGCAATTGTGGGACGCAATGCCTTTGCCCACTCCTCAGGCATTCACCAGGACGGTGTGCTGAAAGACAGGCAAAATTATGAAATAATTGATCCGGCAGAAGTCGGTGTCAAGGAGTCGGCTATCGTGCTTACAGCACGGAGTGGGAGGGCTGCTCTCAAGCACCGTCTTCAGATCCTTGGTTATGAGTTTGAAAACGAAGAGATAGAGGATGTATATAACCGGTTCCTTGATCTGGCAGACAGGAAAAAGGATATTGGCGATGAGGACCTTGAGATACTCGCCGGCAGGGAGAAGAAGGGCAAGCCACCCATTGAGCTGGTCTCCCTCCAGGTGATGTGCGGCAAGTCAACCATCCCCACGGCAACGGTACAGGTAAGCTTCAAGGGAGATGTATTTACCGAGACGGCATCCGGAAACGGACCGATAGATGCATCGTTCACTGCCGTAAAAAACCTGGTGAAACGAAGGGTGCGGCTTGAGGAGTTCCTTATACAGGCTATTACCAGGGGCAGCGACGACCTCGGGAAGGTCCACGTGCAGATAGAGCACAAAGGGGACAACTATTACGGCTTTTCGGCCCATACAGATATTGTAACCGCCTCGGTCGAAGCCTTTATTGACGCAATAGGAAAGATAACATAAAATGGTTTAACCGCTACAAAACGAATCAAATTGAGCAAGAAAACAATATTTGACAAAATATGGGACAATCACCTGGTATATAATATACCTGATGGCCCCGATGCACTTTATATTGACCGGCACTATATACACGAGGTTACAAGTCCTCAGGCTTTTGGGGGACTCAAGGAGAGAGGGATAAATGTGTTCCGTCCGGATAAAACCGTTGCAACAGCCGATCATAATGTACCTACAATAAACCAGCATCTTCCCATACAGGAGGAGCTCAGCAGGGTTCAGGTTGAAAAACTGGTGCAGAACTGCAAAGAACATAATATTACCCTTTACGGGCTGAATCACCCTTATAACGGGATCGTGCACGTTATTGGCCCCGAACTTGGTATTACTCATCCCGGCATGACCATTGTATGCGGTGACAGCCACACTTCAACCCATGGTGCTTTTGGAAGCATAGCCTTCGGTATCGGGACCAGCGAGGTTGAGATGGTCCTTGCCAGCCAGTGCATTATGCAGCCACGCCCCCGAACCATGCTGATAAATATCGACGGTAATCTTTCGCGTGGTGTAACTGCCAAGGATATTATCCTTTACATTATTTCGCAGATATCTACAGGGGGTGCTACCGGGTATTTTGTTGAGTATAGCGGGGAGGCTATCCGTTCTCTGTCAATGGAAGCAAGGATGACCATCTGTAATATGAGTATAGAGATGGGCGCCAGGGGCGGGCTTATTGCCCCTGACGATGTTACTTTTGAATACCTTCGCCAACGGCGCTTTGCTCCATCAGGGGAGGAATGGGACAGGTCAATCAAAACCTGGTCTGGTTTGGCTTCAGACACAGATGCCACATTCGACAAAGAGATCCGTTTTGATGCCGGTCAAATTGAGCCTATGATAACATGGGGAACAAATCCGGGAATGGGTATCCCTGTAACGGGTAATATACCAGGGGAGGATGAGACAGGTCACAATTCGGTGGGCTCTTACAGGAAAGCCCTTGATTACATGGGCTTTAAGCCAGGTGAGGCAATGGCAGGGAAAAAGGTCGATTATGTATTTGTTGGGAGTTGCACAAACGGACGGATTGAGGATCTCAGAAATTTTGCCCGGTTCGTAAAAGGCAAGAGAAAAGCACGGGATATTATTGCCTGGATAGTACCCGGCAGCAGGCAGGTTGAAAAACAGGCTGAAGAAGAGGGTATACGCTCAATGCTTGAAGAAGCAGGATTTGAGATGCGTCAGCCTGGCTGTTCAGCATGCCTTGCCATGAACGAGGATAAGATACCTGAAGGAAAGTATGCGGTATCCACATCCAACAGGAATTTTGAAGGAAGACAGGGTCCGGGTGCCCGCACTCTGCTTGCCAGTCCCCTCACAGCCGCAGCTGCCGCAGTAACCGGCGTTATAACCGATCCGAGAACATTATTGTAACTAAAAAACTCACAGCTATGCCAATTGAAAAATTCAGAACGCTTATATCGACCTGTGTCCCCCTGCCTGTTGAGAATGTGGATACAGATCAGATAATTCCTGCCAGGTTCCTGAAAGCGACCACACGCGATGGTTTCGGGGCTAACCTGTTCAGGGACTGGAGGTATGATCATGCAGGAAGACCGAGAAAGGAATTCGTGCTCAATGACAACAGATACAATGGTGAGGTTCTTGTTGCCGGAAAGAATTTCGGCAGTGGCAGCAGCCGCGAACATGCAGCCTGGGCAATCAAGGATTATGGTTTCAGGGTAGTGGTATCAAGTTTTTTTGCCGACATATTCAGGAACAATGCCCTGAATAACGGATTGCTGCCGGTACAGGTAACAGCCGGTTTTCTGTCGTTGCTTTTTGACCGCATACATGAAAATGCGGAAGTAAGGGTCATGGTTGACCTGGAACAACAAAAAATAAGCCTTATGGATGAAAAGGCCGGCGAACAATTTGAAATCAGTTCGTACAAAAAAAAGTGCCTGCTTAACGGATATGATGACATAGATTTTCTGCTCAGTATGAAAGACAGAATAGTTGAGTGGGAGCAAAACCAGATGCTATGAGAACAATTGAAATAATGGATACAACACTGAGGGATGGTGAACAGACTACCGGTGTTTCTTTCAATGATGGAGAAAAGCTTGCAATAGCGCAGCTTCTTCTTGACGAGATCAAGGTTAACCGAATTGAGGTGGCATCGGCCAGAGTGTCTGAGGGTGAGTTTCGTGCTGTCAAACGTATCACTGAATGGGCATCGGGAAAGAACTATCTCGACCGGGTAGAGGTACTGGGATTTGTTGACGGCACTCTTTCACTCGACTGGATATATGAGGCTGGTGCAAGGGTTGTCAACCTGCTTACAAAAGGGTCGTTAAAACACTGCGAGGGACAGCTGCGAAAGACACCTGCGGAGCACCTGTCCGACATAGACAGTGTGATTGATGAGGCTTCCAGCAGAGGTATCAAAGTAAATATTTACCTGGAGGACTGGTCAAATGGCATGATCCATTCACCCGGGTATGTTGAAAATATGATACGTCATCTGACCGGTAAGAATATTGAGAGGATAATGCTGCCCGACACACTGGGTATACTTAATCCCGACCAGACCCTTGAATTCTGCCGGATGGTTACAACACGCTGGCCTGACACGCATTTTGACTATCATGCACACAACGACTACGATCTTGCCACCGCAAATGTTATTTCGGCCGTTAAAGGCGGCATCGACGGAGTGCATACTACCGTTAACGGACTTGGCGAACGTGCAGGGAATGTTCCTCTTGCAAGTGTCATGGGTGTATTAAACGACCACCTTAAGGCTGACAATACACTTGTGGAGTCAAAGCTTTCCAAAGTTTCTAAGATGGTGGAACTGTTCAGCGGACTCAGGATACCTGCCAATAAACCCCTGACAGGTGAATATGTGTATACACAGTGCTGCGGTGTGCATGCCGATGGCGATGAGAAAGGCGACCTTTATTTTAACGCACTTATGCCTGAGAGGTTTGGAAGAATGAGACGCTATGCCCTTGGAAAGACATCAGGCAAAGCCTCCATAAAGAAAAATCTCGAAGAACTGGGTATAACATTGTCAAAAGAGGATCTCGACAAGGTTACCAAACGTGTCATTGAACTTGGCGACCTCAAGGAAACAGTCACCACCGGCGACCTGCCATATATTATTTCAGATGTGCTCAGAAACGGACATAATGAGCAGAATATCAAGCTCGTAAATTATCACCTGACAGTTGCGCGAGGGATGAAACCGGTAGCTTCACTGAGTGTGTCGATTGATGGTGAGACCTACTCTGAAACATCGGTCGGTGACGGGCAGTATGATGCTTTTATGAAGGCCATGTGGAAGATATACCGCTCCCTCGGGAAACCCGTCCCGGCTCTTACCGATTACCTGGTAACCATTCCGCCTGGCGGTAAAACCGACGCACTGGTCGAAACCATCATAACATGGGAATTTGAGGGGATTGAATACAGGACGCGCGGACTGGATGCAGATCAGACCACTGCGGCAATAAAAGCAACCATGAAGATGCTGAACATAACAGGAAAGCACGACCTTAACATTAACAAGCCTGAAAACCGCACAAGAAATTGACAGGTTGTATGGCACCATTTTTTAATGCTATTTTTACAAATATGAAGATTAAAATTGCAGTACTTCCCGGAGACGGGATCGGGCCGGAGATTACCCGGCAGGCGATCAAGGTTATTGATGCAGTCAGTAAAAAAACGGGACATGTGCCGGAATACAGGGAGGCCCCCGTAGGCGCTGCTGCCATAGATGAAACAGGCAATCCTTATCCTGAACAGACCCATAATATATGTATGGAATCGGATGCTGTTCTTTTCGGTGCCATAGGCGATCCGCGGTTCGATAATGATCCCGGTGCAAAGGTGCGGCCGGAGAAGGGGCTGCTTGAGATGAGAAAAAAACTGGGCCTCTTTGCAAATATACGTCCGGTAATGACATTTGTGCCACTTTTGCATAAATCGCCATTAAGAGAAGAGATTATTGAAGGCGCCGATTTTATTGTGGTACGTGAGCTTACCGGAGGTATATATTTTGGAAAGCCCCAGGGAAGGTCGGAAGACGGAAACACTGCATACGATACTTGTGTGTATCAGAAGTATGAGATAGAAAGAATATGCCGCCTGGCATTCGGCTTTGCCATGAAACGCCGTAAAAAACTGACGCTGGTCGACAAGGCAAATGTACTTGCTACATCAAGGCTGTGGCGGGAAACAATGCAGGCCCTTGCATTATCTTATCCCGGGGTGGAAGTTGAATATATGTTTGTCGATAATGCAGCAATGCAGATAATACAATGGCCAAAGAGGTTTGATGTTATTGTTACAGAGAATATGTTCGGCGATATTCTTACAGATGAGGCCAGTGTTATTACAGGTTCGCTGGGAATGCTGCCTTCTGCATCGATAGGCCTTCATACCTCCGTATTCGAACCAATACACGGTTCCTATCCACAGGCTGCCGGCAAAAATATTGCAAATCCGGTGGCTACGGTATTGTCGGCTGCAATGATGTTTGAACAGGCATTTGACTGCGAAGAGGGAGGCAGACTGATAAGAAGCGCCGTGGATGCATCACTTGAATCGGGAGTAGTAACAGGTGATATTGATGATTCAGATCCGGCTTCCACATCGGAGGTAGGTGACTGGCTGGCCTCATGGATTGAAAATATCTGATAATATATTAATATGATAAAGGTTCTCAAATTCGGAGGCAGTTCACTGCTAAGGCATGAGACACTGGACACACTGCTGGATGTTGTAACAGGCAACATCGGCAATAAACAGAAAGTAATTATTGTGTGTTCAGCAATGGAGGGTGTTACAGACCTTATAAGTGAACTTGTTGAACAGGCAATTGCAGGAGACGATGTTTCAGGAGGGATAAAGCGTCTCGAAGATATGCATTATGATCTTGTAAGAAGCCGGCTGGAAGTTAAGAGGCAGAATGAGGTCCTGCTTACTCTTAAGTTATATTTCAACCAACTGGAGGAGATGTTGTCCGGTATTTCGGCACTGGGGGAAGTTTCGGCACGGACTGTTGACAGGGCACTTTCGTACGGCGAATTGTGTTCATCCGTCATGTTTACGGCATTTGTCGGGCAATCCTGCGGGAAGGCGGTCTTTGCCGATACAAGGCAGCTTATAAGGACAGACAGCAACTATGGGCGGGCTAATGTCATTGAGGAGTTCAGCAACAATCTTATACGAAATTTTGTGAGGGAGCATGAAGATGCAATTCCGGTGTTCACAGGTTTTATTGCTTCGAATGAAGCCGGAATTACCACTACGCTGGGAAGAGGCGGTTCTGATTATACAGCAGCCATTATAGCCTCGGCACTGGATGCCGGGGAAATTGAGATATGGACGAATGTCGACGGCATCATGACTGCTGATCCGCGTATGGTTAAGAAGGCTTTCTCTATTCCCAGGCTCTCCTACAGTGAAGCTGTTGAACTAAGCTATTTCGGTGCAAGGGTTATAAACCCGCCGACCATGTTTCCAGTCCGCTCCAAAAATATACCAATAACGATTAGAAACAGCTTCAATCCATCTTTCGAAGGCACCGTAATTACAGGGAGTGCTGATAAGAACGGCCCGCTGATCAAGGGCATATCCTGCATTTCAGAGATATGCCTTGTCACCATTTCGGGAGGGGCCATGGTTGGCGAAAAGGGTTTTGGCGGCAGGCTTTTCAGCAGGCTGGCAGGTGAGGGTGTAAATATATTCCTGATAACACAGGCTAGTTCACAGCACAGTATAAGCCTGGCAATAAGTCCCTCTGACATCCCCCTGGCAAAAAAGGTTATCAACAGGGAGTTTGAATTTGATTTCCAGACCGGCCGGCTTGATAAGCCTGTATTTGATGATAACCTGAGTATCCTGGCTGTAGTTGGTGAAAACATGAGGAATAAGAGGGGATTGTCAGGAAAGGTTTTCAGCTCCCTCGGCAGAAGCGGTGTGAACGTGATAGCTATTGCCCAGGGTTCGTCGGAGCTTAATATCTCAGTGGTGATAGACCGGAATGACCTTTCCAAGGCAATGAACTCAGTGCATGATGCCATGTTCCTGTCACCGGTTAAAACCCTCAATGTGTTTTTTTGCGGTGTGGGGAACATAGGCGGCACACTGCTGAGACAAATAGCAGGGCACCATAAATTTCTGGAGCAGAAAAGACATATTAAACTCTCCCTGGTTGGGATATGCAACAGCAGGAGATATCTTTTCAACCCTGAAGGTGTCGATCCGGATACCTGGAAGGAAGAGTTTGCAAGTAAAGGTAGTGAAGGCAGGATAGATGAATTTATCGAAAATGCGTTCAGTTTAAATCTGCCGAACTCTGTATTTGTCGACAATACCGGCAGCTCCCATGTGCCACGGCTCTATCCTGAACTTTTTGAGAAAAGCTTTTCTGTGGTCACCTGCAACAAGATAGGCAACACCGGTAATTTCGAAAGCTACAGGCAAAGCCGGGATGTTGCGGCCAG
This sequence comes from Bacteroidales bacterium, assembly GCA_007131165.1. Classification (GTDB taxonomy): domain Bacteria; phylum Bacteroidota; class Bacteroidia; order Bacteroidales; family PUMT01; genus PXAP01. The sequence goes on from SLRB01000230.1 coordinate 13,414, forward strand.
GTTCGGGGTGGATTATCTTTATGAAACAACTGTTGGTGCCGGGCTGCCGATAATCAAAACCCTGCAGGAACTACTTGTTTGTGGTGATGAGATACTCAGGGTAGAGGCCATCCTTTCGGGTACAATATCATTTGTGTTCAATAATTACAAAGGAGACAGGACGTTTGCCGATGTGGTACGTGAGGCTCAGGCAAAGGGTTTTACTGAACCTGACCCAAGAGATGACCTGAGCGGACTTGATTTTGCAAGGAAAATGCTCATACTTGCACGGGAAACAGGACTCGAAACGGAGTTTGAAGATATGGAGCTGCAGTCAATTTTACCTGAGAAATGCCTGAATGCTCCAACTGTTGAGGATTTTTACCTTGAACTGGAAGCTTCAGAAGATTATTTCAGTGAACTAAAGCACAGGGCTGCCGCCGAAAGCAAGGTGATGCACTATGTAGGGATTTTATCCGGCGGAAAAGCAAAAACCGAGCTATTGATGCTCGATTCCTCGCATCCGTTTTACAACCTGAAAGGCAGTGACAATATAATCTCTTTTACTACAAACCGGTATCTTGACAACCCTATGGTTATCAAAGGTCCCGGTGCCGGTGCTGAAGTTACCGCAGCCGGTGTGCTTGCAGATCTTGTGAGGGTGGGAGCGGATTGACCAGGATATTTACTGGTTCTGAAAGGTCACTCCGAGTTGATTTATAGAACTGCCTAAACAGTTTATTTCACAGGCATTACTCTGGCAGTGTGTTGAGGAATCTTATGTTTTAAGTCACATGTTATTGTAAGAGAGTGCGTAATAGTACTTGTTTTAATTGATTACTAATGAAGTCAGTCAGGGTCTTTGCACCTGCAACAGTTGCAAACGTAGGTTGTGGCTATGATGTGCTGGGTTTGGCAGTATACCGCCCAGGAGATGAAATCCTGGCGCGCCTTACCGGAAACGGAAAGGTGAGCCTTGACCTTGTGGAAGGTGATGAAGGAAGGCTTCCGGCCGACCCTGAGAAAAATACTGTCAGTTCTGTAGTGATCAGGTACCTTGAATTTATCGGATCAAAACAGGGAGTGGGCATAAGCCTTTACAAGAAAATGCCATTCGGCAGCGGGTTGGGCTCAAGCGCTGCAAGTGCCGTTGGCGGACTCGTAGCTGTAAATGAGCTTCTTGGAAATCCCCTGAGCAGAAGGGAACTTCTGCCGTTTGCAATGGAGGGAGAAAGGCTGGCATGCGGGAATGCTCATGCCGACAATGTTGCTCCGGCACTGCTTGGAGGATTTGTTCTTATAAGGTCATATGACCCGCTTGATGTTATTTCACTGCCGGTACCGGACGGACTTTGTTGTGCCCTGGTATATCCGCATATTGAGATACCCACGATGGCGGCAAGGCAGATCATCAGGCAGAATATTCCCATGACTGATGCGATAAGGCAATGGGGAAATGTAGGTGCCCTTGTGTCAGGTCTTTACAGTGGCGACCCGGAACTAATAGGCAGAAGCCTGGAAGATGTTATCGTAGAACCGGTAAGGAAAATGCTGATACCCGGGTTTGACAGGCTCAGGGATATTGCATCAGTAAATGGAGCACTGGGTTTCGGTATATCCGGATCAGGTCCTACGGTATTTGCATTGTGCGGCAACAAAAATACTGCCGGAGCTGTTGCAGATGCACTGGTCGATGAGCTTGCGGGTAACAAGGTAGATGCAACCTCATGGGTGTCTGAAATTAACGGTAGAGGGGCGGTGCTGCTGTAGCAGCGTGACTATGTTTATTGAATTATGGATATTTATCCTGTAAAAAAATTTTCATCTACATTTGTTTTATATTGCTTTTGCAGTTTATCTTAAGAATCCGGAACACCCTGCAGGTATATTGAATAACAGATAGTTTTACTTAGCTTTATTATGTGGTATTACAGTACAAAAGGAAAGTCGCCGGCAGTTACCCTCAAAGAGGCGGTTTTACGCGGACCAGCTCCTGATGGTGGCCTTTACATGCCGGAATCATTACCTTCCTTCAGCGGTTCTTATTTGCGGTCATTGCCGTTTAAGTCGTTCAGCGAAATATCCTTTGAGGTTGCCTCTGCATTCCTGGGCACTGATATACCATCTGATGTGCTTGAAGATATTGCAGGGGAGGCTATGGATTTTCCATTACCGCTTACCGGGTTGCAACCGGGTGTGTACTGCATGGAACTTTATCACGGACCTACGATGGCTTTCAAGGATGTGGGTGCGCGGTTCATGGCCCGGCTTATGTCATATCTGTACCGCAATATGGACAGGCCGCTTAATGTTATAGTCGCTACTTCGGGTGACACCGGTTCGGCTGTGGCCTCCGGCTTTTACGACGTCGATGGCATCAATGTGGTGGTGTTGTTCCCCAAAGGAAGGGTGAGCCGGCTGCAGCAGCTTCAGATAACGACCAACGGGGGCAATATTCATCCGCTGGAAGTTGATGGTAACTTCGATGACTGCCAGTGGCTGGCAAGGACTATCCTTGCTGATGAAGAGCTGAACCATCAGTTTACCCTGACATCTGCCAATAGTATTAATATCGGGAGACTTATACCGCAAAGTTTCTATTATTTTGAAGCTTATGCTCGTTTGCAGGGAAGCACTGCGCCTGTATTCAGTGTGCCATGCGGTAATTTTGGGAATTTAACGGCAGGTGTTATGGCATGGTGTGCGGGGTTGCCCGTGCGGAAATTTATTGCATCGGTCAATATTAATGATGTGTTTCCAAAATTTCTGGATACAGGGCGGTACAGTCCGGCAGCATCGGTTCCTACCTACAGCAGTGCAATGGATGTGGGAAATCCTTCCAATTTTGAAAGACTTGATTTCCTGATGGGTGGGATGGCTGTAAACTTCCGCGAAAGCATTATGTCCTGGTCCTTTAATGATAAACAGACTGCTGATGCAATAAGGGGTGTTGCAAGCGATACGGGCTATATAATGGACCCTCACGGTGCTGTTGCATGGCTCGGTCTGAAGGAATATGCCGGTTCAACCGGGTTTTCCGGACCCGGCGTTTTTCTGGAAACGGCTCATCCGGCCAAGTTTCCTGAAACAATGGAAGAAATTCTCGGTAAATATGATTTTGTACCGCCGCAATTGAGCAAACTTGAACAGGGGCAGGAGAGGTTTACGCCGGTTCCTTGTGATGCTGAAGCTGTAAGAGAGTACCTTTTGAGTATCAACAGGTAAAATGTTTTGGTGACTTATCATAATGGGCGGTTCACACCGGATTTCAGACGGTATAATCTGACTGCGGCCTGGCCGGGCCAATATCACCCGCCGGGTTTAAAAAAAACTTAACAGTTTTGTTTCTAACTGATCTGGAAAAATGTTGTATTTTGTGGTAGTATAATTGCAACGGGATGCCGGCTGGAGGATCATCTTTCAGCTTGCATACCTGTTATCCCGGACCGGTTATCCGGGGAAAAATACTTTCAAATCACATATTTATGAAATCTGTAAAACAACTTTCTCTGCTTATCCTGGTTCTTGCTATTACAGCCGCCGAAGTCCCTGCCCAGGTAAAACGGTTTACTTTGTTGAATACTACTGACGAACATTCAACGCTTCTGCCATTGCCGATGACCGATTATCATCCGGAACAACCCGGCCCGTCGGTTGGCGGATTTCCTCGTCTGGCTACTCTTGTGAACTCAATCAGGGAAGAGGCCGGCAACGTTCCTGTTATGCTGCTGTCAGGGGGAGACTTTATTGGTGGTACGCCATATGCATGGTTGATCCTTGAGGGGTTTTCTGCAGAGATTGAGATAATGAGAAAAGTGGGCTACGATGCAATTGCCATTGGAAACCATGAGTTTGACTATGGACCAGGCAAGCTTGCAGATTATCTTATGAATGCCGGTTACCCCGGGTATAACGATACCATGTCGCTGCTATCTGCAAACCTGGTAATACCGGAGGGAATCCCCCTGATTAATGCAGGTATTCGCGAGCATCAGATATTTGATCTTGTCAACGGATTGAGGGTAGGGGTGTTTGGTTTGTTGGGTCGTGAGGCATACAGTGTTGCCAGCTATGCAGAGCCTGTTACCGTATCGGACCAGCATGCAGCTGCTGTACGCCAGGTGGAGCTTCTCAGGGATGCAGGAGCGGATATCGTTGTTGCGCTTACGCATTCGGGCATTGGCGAGGACAGGCAACTTGCCGCAGCAGTTGACGGCATCGATGTAATACTGGGCGGCCATGATCATTATCTTACACATGAGCCTGTCAGGGTAAACAACACCATAATCTTCCATTCTGGACATTATCTTTCATACCTGGGGAGACTTGACCTGGAGTGGGATCCTGAAAGCGGCATAATTCATATTGTTAACGAAAAAAATAATAATCCGTTTCTCATTCCGCTTGACAGCTCGGTGCCTGAAGATCCTCTGATACTCGAAATGATAGATGAATATACGGAGGAGCTTAACAGGTTTGTTAAGGAACATACTGAAGGCATGTTTGCCGATGTTGGGGAGCCGGTTTTCAGATCGGACTTTGCAATGAGGAGTCCGGGACCGTTCACCGAGACAACAACGGGGAATTTTGTTACCGATGCCATGAGAATGGAAGTAGCCCGGCTCACCGGACACAGGGTCGATTTTGCTTTACAGGGCAATGGTGTAATCCGTGCCGATATCATACCTGGCACAATGGAGTGGTCGCGTGACATGGTTTCATTTTTTGACCTTGTAACCGTTTCCGGGCTGGGATCAGGGCTGGACGGGAAAGCCGGCTATCCTCTTGTCTCGTTCTGGCTTACCGGACAGGAAATATATAACGTTCTTGAAATTAGCTCGCTGCTTTCACAACTGATGGGCGATATATATTTTATACAGGTTTCAGGACTGCGTTATACCTATGACCCCGGGAAGGCTCTTTGGCTTCGAATACCCTTTGCAGGGATCCCCGTACCGGCTTATCGTTCGGTGCTGAGTGCAGAGATGTATGATGGAGATGGAATACAGGACGATGACAATTATGCTGTTATTGAGAATGACAGGCTCTACCATGTTGTAACCGACCATTATCTTACCTCCTTCCTGCCAATGGTTGGTGAAATACTCCCCCGGCTTAAGCTGGTGCTCAAGGATGAGGACGGCAATCCCCTCATGCCTGATGAGACGATCCTGGGATACGAGGGTAAAGAGTTTAAGGTATGGGAAGCCCTGGCAAGGTATGGCAGATCCTTTGAACCTGGAGAGGACGGTTTGCCTCAGGTGCCGGTATATTATGCCAATACAGGCAACAGGATCACCCAGCGCGAAGGAGTGCCTCTTGCCGTATGGTCATGGACCATAGTAATACTGATACTTCTTATATTGTCTCTTCTGGTAAGGTATACCATAATTAAGATGAGAGCCCGGATCAAAAACAGGCAGAAACCTGCATAATCCCCCATGCTTTATTCTTGTTATTTTGTGTGTGTCAGCAAATGGGGGCTCCATCGGCACAAATCAGGTGGTTCATTCCTCCTGCCTTGCAGGAGGACCCGCGAAACCAATGACTGAATATCCTGTCAGGTCAAATTTACCGGGACGTTCATGGTTTATATCTTTTACAACCATTTTTGTCCATGATTGTGTAACCTTGTCACCGAAATCATACTCCATAATAAGTCCCTCCAGTATGTTTGTGCTCCCTGTAAAATCCTGAAAACCCGACATATACCCCCACGCTCTTGAGTAATCCAATTGTGCATCAGGAGATATCCAGATACTAATCCGCAGACTGTCGTCTTCCCATGTGTACTCATCGCTGGAGTAGCCTGATATATTTTTTGTGCGGCCTGTGCGGGTGAAATCCGGCATAAGTGGTGTTACATCGCTGTACAATTCAGTTTCGTCATGATCCGGTTTTTGTCTTTCTATCCCGGGCTCATCTGCAGAGGTATGCTGATCAGGATCAATCCTGAAGGCAAGACCTGACTTTTCTCCTTCTGATTCAGAAAGCATTAGCATAACATGGTTTTTAAAATCAAATATGAACAGGTGTTCGCCGTATTCGCCGGTCGATTCATTAATACCGGAGAACCTCATTGCAAAGCTGCTTTCATCTTCGTTATAGAACAGGGCGTAATCCATCTCCGATTGCTCCCCTGTTTCGGCATCGAAACTTGCAACATCCATATTCATGCTTGAACTGAAAGTGTAATGATCTTCAAAATCAAGATCAGCCAGTCCAATTGCCCTTTTCATCCTTTCTTCCATTCTTCTCTGGAAGGGCGATGGCGGTGTTTCTCCCCGGGTGGGTTCCCGTTCTTCGGTATCGGTCTTTTTTTCCGGATCCCTGGTTTCACCTCTTACAGTTTCCCTGACCCTGTCTCTCAGAACTCCTCGCACCTGTGCGCCTGTCTCTGAGATTCCTGCAATAATAAGGATCATTGCAAATAATACTATTTTTCGTATCATAACACAAAAATTTGGTTTTTAAATGGGAGAAATGCTGCAAATACTTATTGAGAGGGACATAAACAATACCAGTGTTTTGATAGTTCCAAAACACTCAGCAATGGCAAGTTACAAAATATATTTATGCGATCAAATCAATTTAAAATTAAATAAATCGTATTTTGTGTGCGTCAGCAAATGGGGGACAGATTAATATCCTGCGAAGAACATTATGACAGAATATGTTTTTATTTTTCCGGGAGCTGATCGAGCAATGGGATGGTCTTATTCTTTATGTCATCTATAATTGCACGGTAGTGCTTTTTAACAAGGCCGGGATTATCTTTACCGTCGGGACGGTTGACGCGGGCAAGATAATCATTCCGGTGGGCAATTATCTCTTCAATGATGTTATTGATCTTATTATCGTCAACTTCGGGATGGAAATGCTGGTATACAAGGCATTCTGATATCAGCTCGAATGTAATGTAATGTATATCCTTTTTAAGATCTCTGCGGCTGGCCATATTTGTGATGTTTTGTTCCGGCAAAAATAGGAAAATATTTGCACTATTGATATATTGCCATATTTAAAACATTTATGTGCGCTGCAGCCAGACGACTTACCGCGGCAATCCTCGCCGGAGGGAAGAATACCCGTTTCGGGGGATCGGACAAGGCTTTTATGCTGATTGACGGAATTCCAGTTATAGAGGTTCTGGCGGCTAAGCTTGCAAACCTTTTTGCCGAAATACTCGTTGTGACCAACAATCCATCCAGGTATAATGGCTTTGAAGGGATTGTACCTGTTACTGACATAATCAGGGATAAGGGCCCACTTGGGGGAATGCACGCGGCAATGAAATTGGCCGTTGCACCTGCCATTTTTGTTATACCATGTGATATGCCTTTTGTCGATGAAAATATTATCGGGAAGCTTATCGGGCAATATGAAAGTATGCCCGAAGCGGAGGCCCTCATCCCGGTTCTCGGTGAATCTCCCGAACCCCTCCATGCCATATACAGTACGGCACTTGTAAAGGATCTGGAGAAGTTCCTGGCCTCATCGCCCGATCTGTCAGTCCGCCGGTTCATTTCAGGTTTAAAAGCAGAATATATTAAAATTTCTGAAACAGAAAAGGCAAGGAGGGCATTCACTAACATCAACACCCCTGATGATTTGCCGGCACAGTGACCATGCCTTTATAACAAAACCGCGTATAATAGCTACCTTTGCGTTTCGCTCAGTTTAAAATTTTTAACTAAATACAGATGCTATGGCAGGAAAGGAAGTTAAGGGATTTTTAAAGGAGATAGAGTTGTTCCGCGAGCTTGACGAAGCTGAATATGATGTTCTCTACAAGGCGGTTTCAGAGAAAGTGATCCCCGAGGGTTCCCTTCTTTTCAGGGAAAATGCTCCCAGGACCAATATATTCATCATCTACAGCGGCGAGGTTGAGCTATTCAAGACCACACCTTTCGGACTTGAGAAGAGACTTACCTACTTCAGCAGGGGCGATTTCCTTGGTGAAGGCTCATGGGGCAGCAGATCGCCCCATTCTACATCGGCACGTGCCCTGACCGAGACTCGCGTGCTCATTATAGAGAAGGAATATTTTCTTGAGAACAGCTCGGCCGCCCTTAAGATATTTTCAAATATTGCACGTGTAATGTCACGCAGGATGCGCAATGCCAACAACCGTATCATTGATGTGGGAGCACAATATGAATCGGGCAGGACCAGGGAGGAAAAAGACCTGCTCGGGCACAGGAACGTGCCTTTTGAGGTTTATTACGGTATCCAGACCCTTAGGGGAATGGAGAATTTTAATATAAGCGGCATCACCCTTAACTTTTACCCGGTGCTTATAAATGCCCTTGCCATGGTCAAAATGGCGGCTGCCCGTGCCAATTACGACCTCGGACTCCTTGACAAGTCGGTTTGCGACGCCATAGTGCGTGCCTGCAATGAGATCAAAAACGGCAAGTTCCACAGTAATTTTGCTGTTGATATGATCCAGGGAGGAGCAGGAACCTCGACAAATATGAATGCCAACGAGGTTATAGCCAATCGTGCACTGGAGATACTCGGCCACGAAAGGGGGGAGTATGAATACTGCCATCCGAACAACCACGTCAACCTCTCTCAGTCGACCAACGATGCCTATCCGACGGCAATTAAGATAGCCCTGATAAACAGCAATAAAACCCTTGTGAAAGTGCTCAGGGAGCTGATCGGTTCATTCAGGAAGAAAGGGGAGGAGTTTGCCGGAGTTATTAAAATGGGCAGGACCCAGCTGCAGGATGCCGTTCCCATGACACTGGGGCAGGCATTTGAGGCCTATGCAACTACGCTTGAGGAAGAGGTTCTCAGGCTTAACGAAAATGCAAACCTTTTCCTGGAGGTCAACATGGGTGCAACTGCCATTGGCACTGGGATAAACTCCGACCCAGACTATGCAGGAAAGGTTATCAAACACCTGCAGTCAGTTACCGGGCTCAAGATAGTCAATGCTGCCAACCTGGTGGAGGCTACACAGGATACAGGAGCTTTCGTTATGTACTCTTCGGCAATAAAAAGAACTGCCATTAAACTCAGCAAAATATGCAATGATCTCCGGCTTCTCTCTTCGGGCCCCCGGGCCGGCTTTAACGAGATCAATCTGCCGCCCATGCAGCCCGGCTCGTCTATTATGCCCGGGAAGGTTAACCCCGTTATTCCGGAGGTCGTCAACCAGATCGCATTCAAGGTGATTGGGAATGACCTTACTGTCAGCCTTGCTGCGGAAGCCGGGCAGCTTGAGCTTAACGTGATGGAACCGGTCATGGTGCAGAGCCTGTTTGAATCAGTAGAGATGCTCAAGAACGGCATGCTGACACTCAAGATCAGGTGCGTTGAAGGCATAACAGCCAATGAGGGACACTGCCGGGAACAGGTGCATAACAGCATCGGGCTTGTTACAGCCCTGAACCCGGTACTTGGCTACGAGGTGTGCACAAAGCTTGCAAAGGAAGCATTGGAGACAAACCGCGGCGTTTACGACCTGGTGCTTGAAAAGAAACTCCTTACCAGGGATGAGCTCGACACATTGCTTCTGCCTGAAAACATGATAGCACCGCAAAAAATGGCCAGAAAGAAGTAAGCCGTAAATGGCATAAATTGCTGAACGTTCATATCTCCGGCTAATGGTGGGCGACTGCAAACTTACATAGCGGACTTTCATCACCGGGTTAAAAAGTCGTGCATGGCACACGCACAAAATAATAAGAGCGGCTGATTTGGCCGCTCTTATTATAGTATACCAGCTGTTACGGCAGTTTATACCTACCTGAACACAAGCTGAATGGTTTTCACTGTTCCATTCTCCCTTATGCGGAGGAAGTATACCCCCCGGCTTGCATGGCGGAGGTCGATTGTCTCCTTCAGGTCATCTGCACCACGAAACTCCCGTGCATATACAAGGTTGCCTGCCACGCTTACTACCTCCAGCGTGATCATTTCTGCTTTTGTACCTGCATATTCAACTGTAAAGAACCCATCGCTGGGGTTGGGGTAAACATTTACCCTGTCGGCAACAGGAGAAGGATCGAATACTCCCGTGTGAAGCAGAGTTACCGTTACATTCACATCATCGTCAGTTACGGTGAACGATCCGCTGTCATCTTCATAGTCCGCTGCCGTTACTGCATAACCGTATTCCCCCGCGGGCAGTTCGGCCGAAGCGGTACCATCAGTTACGGTCGTTATGACCTCAACCTCATCTCCGTTTTGAGTTATTGTTATCTCAGCTCCCTCCAGCGGAGTGCCGTCTGATCTTTCAATCGTGAAGGTTACCACGAACAGGGCCTCAAAGTTAGCCGTCAGGGTAACATTTTCAGCCGGCATGGTAAATCTGCCGTCGGTAAGTGTTACCTGATCGCCATTCTCATCGGTCCACTCCACGAACCGGTAGCCCGGATTGGCTTCAGCGTCTATATCAACCTCATCGCCCTCGTTGTAATTATCTCCCGCACCGGAAACCGTTCCTGCACCTGC
>SLRB01000132.1 GCA_007131165.1 Bacteroidales bacterium
AATCCGACTGCCTCATCACATCCTTCCCCGGCGGGCCTTTGGGATGCGAGGTGCAGCCTGCGGCACATGCCAGGATAGCAAGTACCGGCAAGAGAAGGCGGATATGCCGGAAACACCTGAACGTAACCTTTGAAGCAAAGACGGGTAACATCTGCATTTTAAAAAGTTTCATAAAAAAAACCATATCATAAAAATAACCGCAAAAAAGCCTGTTTTGGTGTATCAACACAAATAATTCATAAAAAACCGGTCACAGGTCACAGCTGCTCAGAAACAGAAAAGATGCGGCGGGTGATATACCTTACCGGCACCAGTGCCGCGAAAAAGCCGATAAGCAGAACGGTAAGGAACACATATACAAAATCTGAAAATTGCAGCTCCACCGGATAGGCATCAATGATAAAAGCACCGCTCCCATAGAGTTTGACAACGCCGAACTCAATCTGCACCAGGCATATGACGAGTCCCAGCAGCATCCCCGCCAGGGCGCCGGCAACAGATATCATCCATCCCTCAAAAAGGAATATCTTCCGTATCAGTCCCTCGCCCGCCCCCATGCTTTTCAGCACGGCTATATCTTTTTTCTTTTCGATTATAAGCATGGTTATCGACCCGATGATGTTGAACGACGCCACCAGCAGGATAAAAGTGAGTATCAGGAATATCGCCCACTTCTCCGACTGCATCACCCGGTAGAGCCACTCCTGCTGCTCGAAGCGGTTCAGCACCCTGAACTCTTCGCCCAGTATCTCCTGCAGCTCATCCTGTACGGCGCTTTCGCTAAAACCGGGACTTAATCCCAGTTCAACCGATGTTACCTCATCGCGGTACTCAAGAATTTCACGTGCAAAATGGAGCGGCACCAGCAGGTAGTTCATATCGATCTCCTGTTCTATGGAGAAAATGCCCGAAGGAAAAATAAGTCTCCGGTTGAATGCCCGTTCAGGGCTCAGGGTGATGCCGGCCGTCCGGCTCGGGATATATATCTCGAGCGGCGTCACAAAGTTCAGTCCCACTGCCAGCACATTCGCCACTCCCCTGCCAAGCACTGCGTAATTGTTACCCATCTCATCGGTCAGCTCAAGGGCGCCCTCCACGATCATCCTGTCGAGATCGCTATGCTCAGCATAACCCGGGGCCACCCCCTTCATGGTTGCAATATGCTGCCTTTCACCGTACATAAGCAGCGCATTTTCCTCAAGCACCTCTGTAAAGTGCAATACCCCGGGGTGTGCCTTCACCCTGTCGAATCTCTCATCGCCCTCCGCAGTAAAGGTCTTGCCCTCTACAAGGCTTATTTCCAGATCAGGGTCAAAAGCACTGAAAAGCGACTTCAGCAGGCTGTCAAAACCGTTAAAAACCGACAGTATGACGATAAGGGCCATGGTACCTGTAGCCACGCCAACGACAGAGATGCCGGAAATGATATTGATCACGTTCTGCGATTTCTTCGCTATCAGGTAACGCTTTGCTATGTAGAAAGAGAGGTTCACTCAATCAAAATTTTGTTTACCGGCTTCGTTCGCCCGGTTCCTTTACCCTTTGTGCCCGGTTCGCGCCGGAGTGCTGCTCCCGGCAAACGGCCGGGCCCGTTTAAATCAGGCTTTCATTATCAGGGCACTGCTCCTTTCACGGCCCTCACAAGCAGTCCCGTCCCCATCCTGTTCCTTGTCCAAAGATCAAAAAAATTAAGAAGCAGGGCAAAAGGGAGCGTAAATATATAGTAAACGGGAAGCACCAGGAAAAATATTCTGCCACGGTTAAGAATTTTAACCGGAAGCTTCATCGAAAGGTACCATGAGATGTGTCCCCACCGGCCGTAAGTGTAGCGTGACCCTGCCGCCGAAAAGCCTGCCGCCAGCAGCTTGTCCGCTATTTCACTGCTACTGTACCCGTCTCTTACATGCTCGCCGATAAAAGAGCGGTCGCCCTCCCTGTGCACATCCGATCCCCCCTTGTCGGACGGTGTCGATATAATCAGCACCCCTCCCGGTTTGAGTGAGCGGCACAGGTTTGCCATAACCTTCACATCATCTTCAATATGCTCGAGCACATCAATGCACAGCGCCAGGTCGTATGTTTCAGGCTCGGAGAACCCTAGCAGGTCGGCTTTCCTGAAGCTCACCCGGCCCGGTTGCAACCGGTTGCCGTTCAAAGAGGCTTCATCCGGCTGACCCGAAGGGGCCGGGCCCCTGTCTGCGTTTACACTGCCGGATACAGTCCCTTCCCCGGTACCGGAAGGAACACCGAAAAAGCGGTTGCATATTGCTATCTCCTCCTCCTTGACATCTATTCCGGTAACATGAAGGTCCTTTCTCAGCCTGGACACGAACCATACGTACTGGCCGAACCCTGATCCGGCATCCAGCACCCGTGCCCCGGCCGGTGCAGTGCGCAGCCATCTTTTCACCTCCTTTCTCACGTGCCACGATCTCAACAGCAATACGTTGAGCATCCTGAAGAAGAGCACCCGTGCAGGCCGGCAACAGTTAAAAATGCTGGCGGCATCCCTTTTCACCGGATCATAATCCATAATGCTTCTTAAAAATACGGCCCCGGCACCCGTCCGTTACCCCCGTTACTGTCATATCATGATTTGAGCAGATCATCAATTCTGTTGGCATAATCAATACTGTCGTCGATAAAAAACTGCAGTTCGGGAACCTGCCTGAGCTGGTTTTTGACCCTCCTGCCCAGTTCGTGCCTTATGGTCTTTGTCTGCGCTTCCACAAGCTCGAACAATTCCGGCGCCTTTTCAGACGGAAAGAGGCTCAGGTACACCCTGGCAATCGAAAGGTCGGGTGTCATCCTCACCACGGTTACCGATATCATGCCTCCCCCGAAGAGGGTGTTCCCCTGCTTCTGGAAGATATCGGCCAGCTCCTTTTGCACCAGCCTTGCCACCTTGCTTTGCCTTTGAGATTCCATCGCAATAAGATTTTTTTCCATGATAAATATGCTGCAAAGATAACCGTATAAATCAAAATAGTCCCGTCCGGCAGCGGGGATATTGGGAACATTTAGTTAATTTTGCCGTGGTTTTCCCGGATTGGGGAAACCCCGTCAGCCTCCGGCAGACGGGACAACTGACAAACAACAAAACAGGCAAGTCAGCGTCATGCGCAGCACCCGGCCCTGGACAACAGTGCCGCAGTCAGGCATGAGCGGCTTTCCGGCAAACAATATCACATGGATACAGTAGTAAGCGGTATACGGTCGACCGGGAACCTTCATCTCGGGAACTATTTCGGGGCACTGCGCAACTTCACGCGCATGCAGCACGAGAACAGGTGTTTCTTTTTCATAGCCGATTACCATTCCCTCACCACCCATCCCACACCTTCCAACCTGCATACCAACGTAAGGCAGGTGCTGGCCGAATACCTGGCCAGCGGCATTGACCCCGATGTGGCGACCATCTACCTGCAGAGCGACGTGCCTGAAGTCACCGAGCTTTACCTTTTACTTAACATGATCGCCTACAAGGGTGAGCTGGAGCGCACCACCACCTTCAAGGAGAAGGTGAGGAACCAGCCCGACAATGTGAACGCGGGACTGCTTACCTACCCGGTGCTCATGGCCGCCGACATTATCATACACAAAGCACACAGGGTGCCGGTGGGCAAGGACCAGGAGCCCCACCTTGAGATCACCCGCAAGTTTGCCCGCCGGTTCAACACCATGTACAACACCGGTACCTTCCCGGAGCCCGAAGCCTATAATTTTGGCGAGCAGCTGGTGAAGATACCGGGGCTTGACGGCAGCGGCAAAATGGGCAAGTCGGAGGGCAACGGCATATATCTGTCGGACGACGACAAGACCATACGCAAGAAGGTAATGAGGGCGGTAACCGACAGCGGGCCTGACCAGCCCAACCAGAAGGTGGCAGAGCCCATCAGCAACCTTTTCACCATCATGCAGTTCGTTTCCGACCCTGAAGCATTAAAACATTTCAGGAAGCAGTATGCCGAATGTACCATCCGCTACGGCGACCTGAAAAAACAGCTTGCAGAAGACCTTGTTAACTTTATCTCTCCCATCAGGGAGCGCATAGCCGGTATTTCGGCAAACAGCGACTACCTGCGCAAGGTCGTGAGCATGGGCAGGGACAAGGCGCGCGAAAGCGCCTCAAAGACAGTGCGCGAAGTACGCGAAGTGATAGGCTTCAGGCCTTTCTGAAGCCGCGGGTGCAATGGATTAATCACCTCCTAAAAGCCGTTATTCTAAAATTTAGCCGGTTAGCATAGAAAATGTTAATTAATTAATGAGTTGTTTTAAAAATATTTTTTGTAATTTGTTTAGCCATATTTTTGAAGGACAGGCCGTTCTTTGGTTTGATGTTCTCTTGCAAGTCCCTTTTACAGAATCTCCAATCTCCGTTTTATAGTTTTTCATTTACTATCCCATAATTATTTATTTCACTCATCCACAATTTTTCATTTCCCCTTTTTATTATCTCTTCTTTTCCCTTTCGCAGTTTTGCATTTTCCCTTTTATAGAATTTTCATCGGCATCTGATCTATATTTCATATACCCTCTCACAGGCACCTCGTATTCCCGCTAATCCTGTTATTAACCAAATCATAAGCCATGAAGAACCTCTACGCTTTCTTTATTTTAAAACTTCTTGTTACAGGCGCGCTCCTGTTAACTCATCCGCCGGCCGCCATGGCCCAGAACGGCAATGAGTTTGCCGGGGGAACCGGCACTGAAAATGATCCATGGATTATTGAGACACTTGATCAACTGAACAGTGTACGAAATTACATCGGTCAACAACACTCCGACAAGTATTTCCTGCAGAATGCCGATATTGATGCCTCAGAAACCGAAACCTGGAACGGCGGCGAGGGCTGGGAACCGATAGGATATAACTGGTCAAACAGCTTCCAGGGGAATTACGATGGTAACGGGCATACCATCGACGGACTGTATATCAACCGGCCGGATGCCAGTTACCAGGGGTTGTTTGGTTATACTGCCAATGCTTCGATTTCAGGTACAGGCCTTACCGGAGTGGATATCACAGGTTATAGCTATGTCGGTGGACTGGCGGGATACCTGTTTAATTCAACGGTAAGTTACTGTTATGCCACAGACGGCAGTGTGAAAGGCAATAATAATTATGCCGGGGGACTGGCGGGATACCTGGGTAATTCAACGGCAAGTTACTGTTATGCCACAGGCAATATGGAAGGCGATTATTATGTCGGAGGACTGGCAGGATTTGTGAATATTTCAACGGTATATAAATGTTATGCGTCAGGCAGTGTTGAAGTTAATTATTACGGTGGCGGACTGGTGGGGTATAACGGTAACAACTCTGTCGTAAGCAACAGTTTCAGTGATGGAAACGTTAATGGTGGCTGGCATGTCGGGGGAATGGCGGGCAGGCAATTCAGGTCGGTAATTAACAAAAGTTACAGCAACGGAACTGTTTCAGGCTCGGGAAGTCTTGGCGGGCTGGTGGGGTCTGAACAGGAAGCTGCAGTGAACTCTTCCTTCTGGGATACGGAGACCTCAAACCGGGACAACAGCGCCGGAGGTGTGGGCAAGACCACTGCAGAAATGAAGCAATTCAGCACTTTCATCCTGGCAGGCTGGGATATGAAAGGGGCAGGCCTGGAAGAGATATGGAATATTGGTAATGAAAGGAACGATGGCTATCCTTATCTTGACTGGCAATTCCCCGGCGACCCGCACCATCCGGATGCAGAAGATGAATATCCTCCAACACTTACCACCGATGTGGTTACGGATATTTCAGCCACACGTGCCACCCTTAACGGAACAATCTGGTTTGCCGGCATACCCGTTGCCACCCAGCACGGGTTCTGCTGGAACACAACGGGTATGCCAACCACGGACGACAGCAAAACAGAATATGGCGGGGTGACCCAGACAGGGGCATTCGGTGAAACAATCGAATTTGCACCCAATACTATATACTTTGTAAGGGCCTATGTGATAAGTGATCTGGAAACCGTTTACGGTGAAGAGGTTAGATTTACACTTGCTCCTGAAGGCTCAGGAACAGAAACTGAGCCTTATCTGATTGAAACGCTAACAGATCTGTTATGGATAGCTTTGGAAGTCAATGGAGGCAATACTTTAAGTGGCAAATACTTTTTACAGACAGCTGACATCGATGCCTCCGGAACCGAAACCTGGAACGAAGGCGAGGGCTGGGAGCCCATAGGATTTGACTGGAATTACAGCTTTCGCGGAAATTACGATGGTAATGGGCATGTGATCAACGGGTTATTTATTAACCGTCCCAATTCAGATTTCCAGGGTTTGTTCGGGTATGCCGCGCTCGCTGACATTAAGAATACAGGCCTTTCCGGTGTGAATATTACCGGGCGGAACAGGGTAGGTGGATTATCCGGGTATTTTTATATCTCAACCCTGAGTAACTCTTATGTTATGGGTGTTATAGAAGGTAATCAATGGGTCGGGGGACTGGTTGGAAATAATGTCTGGAATTCAACTTTAACCAACAGCTACAGTGGTGCAAATGTTAATGGCAGCTGGCATGTCGGGGGATTGGTGGGTAGGAATGAAAGGTCCGTTATCAGCAACTGTTACAGTACAGGAGCTGTTTCAGGCTCGGGTAGTCTTGGAGGACTGGTGGGGACTGAATTGGAAGCTGCAGTGAATTTTTCTTTCTGGGATACCTCAAACCTGGACAACAGCGCCGGGGGTGAGGGCAAGACCACTGCAGAAATGAAGCAATTCAGCACTTTCATCCTGGCTGGCTGGGATATGAAGGGGGCAGGCCAGGAAGGGATATGGAATATGGGAAATGAAAGGAACGATGGCTACCCATATCTTGACTGGCAATATCCTGATGACCCACCTCACCCTTATGCCGGCGATGATTACGCTCCCGTGTTTGCCACCGGTGCGGTTACGGATATGACAAACACAGGGGCCACCTTAAACGGGACTATCTGGTTTGCCGGCAATCCTGCTGCCAGCCAGCACGGGTTCTGCTGGAACACAACGGGTATGCCCACCACGGCCGACAGTAAAACAGAATTTGGTGAGGTGACCCAGACAGGGCCGTATAGTTCAGCAATAGGAGAATTTGATCCAAATACCATCTATTATGTCCGGGCTTATGCGACAAATGACCTGGAAACCCTTTACGGTGAAGAGGTTATGTTTGCACTTGCTCCCGAAGGCTCCGGCACTGAAACTGATCCCTATCTTATAGAAACGCTTGCAGATCTGTTATGGTTAGCTGTAGAAGTCAATGGAGGCAATACCTTTAGCGGCAAATACTTTTCACAGACAGCCGGTATTGATGCCTCCCCAACCTTATCCTGGAACGAAGGCGAGGGCTGGGAGCCCATAGGATTTAGCTGGACTTTCTACTTCAGCGGGAATTATGATGGTAAAGGACATACTATTAACGGACTGTATATTAACCGGCCGGATGCCCTTTACCAGGGGTTGTTTGGATTTACTCA
>SLRB01000381.1 GCA_007131165.1 Bacteroidales bacterium
AGGACAAGATCCTCAAAACAGCAAAGAGTTTTCGACAGCTGGGGTTCAGGATCATGGCCACGGGTGGCACCTGCAATTTCCTTCATGAGAACGGCATCCAGGCGCTGTTCATTAACAAGCTGCACGAGAATCGCCCCAACATCATTGATGCGATAGTTGACGGGCACATCGACCTGATAGTGAACACGCCGGCGGGAAGGCTGAGCGAG
Source organism: Bacteroidales bacterium (assembly GCA_007131165.1). Taxonomy (GTDB): domain Bacteria; phylum Bacteroidota; class Bacteroidia; order Bacteroidales; family PUMT01; genus PXAP01. The sequence goes on from SLRB01000381.1 coordinate 210, forward strand.
TATGACGACAGCTACATCCGCAAATCGGCCATCAGGCACAACATTCCCTACATTACCACCACCTCGGCAGCCTATGCCGCCACCGAGGGTATAAGGGAGCGCCTCAACGGCAGGTACAAGGTCAAATCACTGCAGGATTACCACAGGGAGATTTTGGGGGATCAGTAGCGTGCTTTGGCCCTGCCCGGATAAGTTAAAGTCACCGCAGGAATATCACTTATGGGCAAGTGAAAACAGGTCTTAAAATCACTTACGCGCAAGTGATTTTAGGGGCTCTTTCTACATTGGTCGCCGGGATTGTTGCTTTCTTGAAAAAAGTATGTAAATTTGCAATAGAATTGCAAAATAGCATACTATGTTTGTGGCACGATCAATTGAGAAGCATTTGAAAAGAATGCTCGGGCTTTTCCCGCTTCTGTCTCTTACGGGTCCCCGTCAATCAGGGAAAACCACCTTGTTGCGAAATGTTTTCACTGATTATAAATACTATAATCTTGAGCGGCCTGATCAACGGGAATTGATCATGGAGGATCCCATGGGTTTCCTGAATTCGGCCGGCCATAAGGTTATTTTTGATGAGGCCCAGAATGTTCCCGCCCTGTTCAGCTATATTCAGGTGGTCTCTGATGAGAGAAACACTGCCGGTCAATACATCCTGTCAGGCTCCCAGAGCTTTTTAATGAATGAAAGAATTTCGCAGTCGCTTGCAGGCAGGGTGTCAGTAAACCACCTTTTCCCTTTTGATATTAATGAGCTGCCCGGGGTTGGGGAGAGGGATATTTGCCGGCTTATTTTTGACGGGTTCTACCCACGTCTTCATGGTACAGGGATTGCAGCAACAGATTTTTACCCTTCTTATATACAGACCTATGTTGAAAGAGATCTCCGGTCGCTGAAGGCAATTGGAGATCTTGACAGTTTTTTACGATTCCTGGGTTTGTGTGCCGGCCGGACCGGACAGGTGCTAAACCTTACCTCACTGGCAAATGACACCGGGATTTCGGTGAATACTGCCAAGACGTGGTTGTCACTGCTTGAAGCAAGTTTTATCCTTTTCCGGCTTCAACCCTATCATAAAAATTTTAATAAAAGGATTATTAAATCGCCTAAGCTGTACTTTTATGATACGGGGGTTGCCTGCTCCTTACTGAAGCTGACCAATGCTGATATGTTGCGTACACACTACCTGTATGGAGCCCTTTTTGAAAACCTGGTAATCGGTGAGATAGTGAAGTGTCTGAGCCACTCGGGCCGAAGGCCTTCTGTTTATTACTGGAAGGAGAGTAACGGCACTGAAATAGATTGTATTTTAGAAACAGCAGGTAATGAGATATTTGCTATTGAAATAAAGGGCGGACAGACCTACAGCAGCGACTATACCAGGAACCTGAAGAATTTTCAGGGAGGGGGAATTAATGTTCACAAAGCTGTTGTGTTTCCCGGCGAAAGCTCTGCCATTGCATCCGGCGTGAAGCTGATAACATGGAAGAATATCCCCGGGTTTTTACGTGAGATTGGGGGGTATCAGTAGTGCCCTGTGACTCTGCCCCGGAGGAGTTGCCGCTGCAGGATTACCACAGGGAGAGTGAGGGGTGAACCGGTGGCCGGGGCCTGTCAGCTGCCGGTTGCTGGGGTTGCCGTTCGCGTCGCGGGCAAACCAGCCGGGGTTAATGGTACAAATATACTTTTTCGTGTATAATTGCTATATTGTACCACAAAACGAATGGTTATGGAAAACAGGGCTAAGTCGCCGGGAAGACGCAAATTTATCGGCGATGCTGCTGCCATAGGCGTAATGGGCGCCATGGGGGCTGGATATGTTCTTTCCTCCTGCTCCTCAAGGAAACCTGAGTATAAAATGCCGGTATTTCCGGAGATTGCACCGGACGGACCGGTCCTGAAGGCCGGACTGATAGGTTGCGGGGCCAGGGGCACCGGTGCAGCTTTTAACTTTATTGATGCCGGCCCAAATCTGCAAATAACCGCGCTTGGAGATGTTTTCCACGACCGTGTTGACGATTGCCGGAAAGCCCTTATAGAGAAACGTAATGTGGAAATTCCCGAAGAGAACTGCTTCGTGGGCTTTGATGCTTATCAAAAGGTTATAGATTCTGATGTCGATGTAATTCTTGAAGCCTCTCTCGCTTATTGCCGCCCTCTGCACTTCGAAGCGGCTGTAAGGGCAAGGAAACATGTCTTTCTTGAAAAGCCTGCAGGCGTTGATCCGGTGGGAGTGAGGAAGGTGATGGCCTCGGGGCGTATGGCTGAGGCGGCCGGACTTACTGTGGTGGCGGGGACGCAGTACAGGCACCAGCATGATTATGTTAAAACCTTCAGCATGATAAAAAACGGGGCTGTAGGTGACCTTATATCGGCAAAATGTTTTTATAATATCGGTGGACCGCCTTATGCCAGAAGGCAGGAGGGATGGAGCGATATGGAAGCTATGATCAGGAACAGGGGGAACTGGAACTGGCTGACGGGTGACCTGATTGTTAATCTTCTCGTCCATAACATTGATATCCTGAACTGGTTCTGTGAAAAACATCCTGTAAGAGCGACCGGCTACGGTGGCCGGCACCGCCGTCCGTCGGGCGATATGTATGATTTTTTCAGTGTCGATTATGTTTTTGATGACCAGAAAAGTTACCATGCCATGGGACGCCAGATAGACGGATGTGACAATGCGATAGGCCAGTTTATTTATGGTACTAAGGGCTACACCAATTGCCAGAACAGGATATGGGACTATGACGGGAATATCATATGGGAGTATGACTATCCCCTGGATGAGGAGGGCCGCCCAATGAACAGGGTTGCAATTTCTCCCTACGACCAGGAAATAATTAACCTGGTAAATTCCATAAGGACTAACAATCCTGTCAATGAGACCTGGGATCTTGCCACCTCAACGATGACCGGCATTATGGGCAGAGAATCGGCCTATACCGGGAGGGATGTGAGCTGGGAGGATATGATGAACTCGAACCTTAGGCTTGGCCCGGGGCACGAAGAATGGGGCATGAACCCGGTGGATAATAAGCCCGTATCGCCCGTTCCGGGGGCATAGCCGCGTACCTGACAGGTACTTTATATGCAATTGCCGGCTCTGCTTTGGACATAATTTGTATTTTTGTTGGTTATTCATGTTAATTACCGATGATGCAAAAGATAATTTCTGTTGTCGGCGCAAGGCCGAATTTTATTAAGATAGCACCTGTTCATAAGGCTTTTCAGAAGTACAGTGACAGCGTGGTGCACATGATATGCCATACAGGCCAGCATTTTGATGAGAAGATGTCGAAGGTGTTTTTTGATGAGCTGGAGATGCCAAGGCCCGATTTTTACCTGGGTGTGGGCGGCGGTTCGCATGCGGCACAGACGGCACGCATAATGATGGCCTTCGAGGAGGTGCTTGAGGCTGAACGGCCCGACCTGGTGATAGTTCCGGGCGATGTTAATTCTACCATTGCCTGCAGCCTCGTTGCCGTGAAGATGGGGATCAGGGTGGCGCACGTGGAGGCGGGGCTCAGGAGTTTTGACCGGTCGATGCCTGAGGAGATAAACAGGATGCTGACTGATGTGATTTCCGATTTCCTGTTTGTTACCGAGAAGAGCGGGATGGAGAACCTTGCGGCTGAGGGGATTGATGATGCCAAGGTGTTTTTTACCGGCAACGTGATGATAGACAGCCTGCTTTTCTATATGCCGAAGATTGATGCTTCTCCGGCTGTTGCCGGTTTCGGGTTGTCAAAGGGAGACTATGTGCTTGGCACATTTCACCGCCCTTCTAACGTCGATGAGGGCGGATCGCTGAAAAGGATGCTGGAGATGCTGGCCAGGGTTGCCGGTTCGGGCGGTAAGAGGATCCTTTTCCCGGTTCACCCGCGAACGCGTGCGAATATTGAAAGGTTCGGGCTCGGTGGTATCGTGCATGATGATGTGATCATGGTCGATCCGCTCGGGTATATCGACTTCCTCTCGCTTGTGAAGAACGCGGCGGTAGTGGTAACAGACAGCGGCGGGATCCAGGAAGAGACAACGTTCCTGGGTGTGCCCTGCGTGACGGTGAGAAATAATACTGAAAGGCCGGTGACTGTGGAGGTGGGTACCAATTTCCTGGCGGGAACGGATTTTGATAGTGTGGCTTCGCAGGCGCTTAAGGTGCTTGACGGAGGCGCCAAAAAGGGTAAGGTTCCCGAGCTGTGGGATGGCAAAGCGGCGGAGAGGATCGTGGAGATACTGCTTGGGGGGTGACATGGCACGTTACTGCAGAGGCACGTTGCTGCAGAGGCTTCGCTGCTGGCATGGCTGAGGGGGTGACATGGGCCGGCGACCGGACGGCCGGAGTCAATCAGCAGGCTAATTCCATATAAGATACATACTTCCCGGTAAAACTGCTGTGTGAGGTGAATGCCCGGCGTCACTCCACAAGCTCATACCCGTCGCGCACACCTTTGTCAATTGCAGGTATGCCCTCTTCCATCCAGACGGGCGCGGGCTCTCCCTTGAGATAATGATCGAAGAACTGGTACATCCTGACAGACAGGTCCTTCATGTTTGGGCGCCGGGTGAGGTTGTGCGGCTCGTTGTTGTATACGAGCATCCAGACGGGACTGCCAAGGCGGCGCAGGGCCATGTAGAACTCTATGCCCTGATACCAGGGGACCGCACCGTCTCTGTCGTTGTGCATCATAAGCAGCGGGGTGTTAACCTTGTCGGCAAAGAAGATGGGCGAGTTTTCGATGTACCTCAGTGGCATCTCCCACAGTGTGCCGCCTATCCGGCTCTGCGTCTCCTCGTACTGGTAGATCCTGCTCAGTCCGGTTGACCACCTGATACCGCCGTAGGCGCTTATCATGTTGGTGACAGGCGCGCCTGCCATAGCTGCCTTGAATATGTCGGTCTGTGTTATGAGCCAGGTGATCTGGTAGCCGGCCCAGCTCTGCCCCTGTATCCCTATGTTGCTGCGGTCTATAAAGGGGTACCTCTCTACCATGGCCTGGGTGCCGCTCACGATCGAGTTGTAGGCGCTCTGCCCCGGATAGCCGACGGTATAGGGTATGTCGGGCACGAACACCACGTAGCCGTTGCTTACCAGGTAGCTGATGTTAACGGTCGAACGGCTGGGCGAGGGGGTGTGGTGAGCATGGAGGTTGTCTGACAGCCGCTCGTAGAAATATACTATCATGGGGTACTTCCTCTCCTCCTCAATATAATCGGGCGTATAAAGTATGCCCTGAAGGTTGTCGTTGCTGTAGGAGACCCACTCCACCAGCTCCGCTTCGCCCCACCGGTAGAGCCTCTGCTGGGGGTTGGCATTCGAAATTTTTACCGGTCGCCTGAAGTTCATGCTGCTCCACCAGAGGTCGGGAAACTCCCTGAAGGTGCTTTTTCGCCAGATCAGTATGTCGTTGTCACGCGCTTTTTGCGGGGTGAAGTAACGCACGTCGTCCATCGTGATGCGCGAGGGATCGCCCGGCCGGTGCAGCCGCACGTTGTAAAAACCGCTTTGCTTGTTACCGTTGTTAAACGCCGCGAGCATGACCTGGTCGCGGTTGCCTGGTGGCAGGTTGAGCGGACAGGGGTTTGTGTAGCGAAGCCTGGTGTTGTTTGCCCTGCCGTAACCGTTGGTCAGTGAGACGGGCGCCTCGTTGCCCGACGGGTCTGCTATCCAGATATCGAAACGGTCGTATATCAGCACCCGGTTGTCGTCTTCGGTAAAGGTGGCTATGCCGTACGGTCCGGGATCGGAGGGCTGGTCGTGCAGCTCATTGTAAAGGGGCACGGGGATGCCGCCAGTAATGCTGGTATTGCTGGCGGATGCTATGATGCCGCTTATATCGACTGCCGGGATGGTATATTCCGGCGAAACGGTTCCGGCTTCTTCGTTTGCTGCCCCGTCAGCATGAGGTGTAACTCGTGGCAGGGTGCTTCCCTCAGGTGCTGCTGCCATGGCTGCTGCTTCGGCGGTTGACAGCGCGTGCCAGTTGCTGTCGGCCTGGCTGTACCAGGTGAGGTATTTCCCTTTTGGCGACAAGCGTGCGTCGCCGAGTTCGGAGAGGTGGGTGGAGCCGCGGTGCTTTTTAAGGACAAGGAAGCGCTCGCCCGTGTTGACATCTGCAAGGTAGATATCGGCATAGTCCCCGGATTCGAAAGAGTTTTGGATGCGGTAGGGAAGGGTCGAGGAGCCGAGGGCGGTGTCGCCGTCCCCGCCATCGGCTATGGTTACTTCAGGCATGTCAGTTGTGGCGAGCTGTAACATGGCGCCGTTGCCCGGGTGGTATACGGCAGTGTAGGTTCGCTCTCTTTCTCGCTGTTCCTGTACAAGCTGCTGGGGCTGGATCAGGGGGTCGCGGTAGTGCCAGATGTCAACCCTTGTCCTCTCCTCGTCAAGAAGGGTGTCTTCGGGTTCCGGCCCGGGGATGGGGGCGGTGCCGAAGATGATCCTGCCTTTTTCTTCGGTGAACCTGAGCTCACCGTGTTCACTCACGCTCCATCCCCCGGGCATACCCGGGGTGGCAGGGGTGACAACGGGTACGGCGGCAAAGGTGTCCTCTTCCCAGTGCCAGAGTTCATAAGGGGCAGCAGGTGCCCCTCCTTCGCCTGATCTGCTCACGGTGATGCGGGCATGCCCTCCCCTGACAGCTACGCTGGGCGTTTCTGCGGGCCGTTCACCGGCGGGTGCAAACAGAAAGGCTGCACGGGTGCCGCAGTGGCCGGCCCTGATTGATTTTGCCCTGCCGGGTGCGTCGAGCACCTGGTTGACAACACGTGTTTCTGTATTGAACACCATTACGGTTACCTGCCTGTTGCCGTTGTTGCCACCGTCTGATCCGGGAAGGTCCCTCGTGCGGATGAACGCGATGGTACGCCCGCAATGTGACAGGCTGAACTCGTCTATGTGGTCGAACTCATATTCCTCTCCTGTAACAGGGTTGAAAACAAAGAGTGTTGTGCCAGTGACACCGGATTCGCCTGTCCCCCGACGGCCGCTCCTTTTCCGCAGCATGTAGGCCATCCAGTCGGAGTCCTCCTGTGCCACCATGAACGATCCGGCTTCGCCGGGCCTCCTGTTGGACGATCTCGCGAAAAGATATATACCTACCGAATCCTGGGGCAGCTGGTCGCCGCTGAGGCCCTCGAGCCTGGCCCGGCGTACGGCTTCTTTCGGCGGATTGACATAGAAGGCCATGTAGTTGGAGTTGGGTGAGAAGACCGCATTGTTGCCGCGCGATATGGAGTCCAGGCGGTTGGAGCGCAGGTCGAGCAGGTACAGCCACCCGTCGCCATCCTGGGGATTGACTTCCCAGCTAACCCACCTGCCGTCGTTGGAAATGGAAGGGTTTTGCAGGTTTTTCCAGTTATCGTACACATCGTGGTTCAGACGCAGCCTGAAATCCTGCGCGTTAAGGTTTGCTGAAAAAAGGAGGAGAAGGGCTGCTGCGATGATTGCCGGTATTGCAGTCTTCCTTCGAACAATGGTTGCCGCCTTTATACCTGTGCCTGCTGATGTGATTGCTGATCTTTTCATGGCCTGCCGGGTTTTTTGTTATCAACCCGAAAGATAATAAAAAATGAGGTTTTTTTTATCTGAACCTGATTGCGTACCATGCTGTTTTGCAGTGCGTCAAGTGGTTGCATGAAGGGATCCTGTAAGGGGTTTAACTGTATCCGGGGCTAACCGGACTGTTCATGTGGACGGATGGAATATTTTTTTGTAAATTGGGTGTTATTTCCAATTACTCATCAGCAATTAAAAACCTGAAAACTATGAGAGTTTGTGTAAAATTTTTCCTGGCGGCTTTATTCCTGGCCACGGTTTCATGTGAAGGGCCGGAGGTACAGGATGAAGATATCCTGATTGTTGCCGGTATTGAAGATTTTGCCGGCCACTGGAGTTTTGATATTGAAGGGGGCTGGGTAGGATGGCTTGGTGTGACACAGTATGCAGATTACATTGATGCCGAGCTTCTGTGGAAATGGGGCAGCGTATCGCCTGTGGCACACGTGTTCCTGGCAGACGGCGGGACACTTTATGTAACCCGTACCGGACAGCGCCGTATGGTCGCTGCTGAGGGTGCCGAACCGCGTGTACATACGGTAACCCACTGGATGGAGGCGCAGACCGACGGAGAGACTATATCGGGCTACTGGCTCGAGCCCCGCCCCGGAGGTGTAGGTGTGGACTCCACCTGGTTCGAGGGGATGAAGTTGCCGCCTGTACCACCTGCACCCGACCTGGCGGCTGTTGAGTACGGCGAACCGGTTGAGCTCTTCAACGGGTACGACCTTACCGGCTGGGAGCTTATAGAGGAAAACCTGGTGAATGGCTGGAAGGCTGTTGACGGGGTGCTGCATAACGATGCGGTCCAGACGCCGGGCGAGCCGCGCGTGAACTACGGCAACCTGCGTACGGTCGATGAGTTTGAGGATTTCAACCTCACCCTGGAGGTCAACATACCTGAGGGCAGCAACTCGGGCGTGTACCTGAGGGGAATGTATGAGATACAGGTGCTCGATTCCTATGGCCGCGAGCCTGACGACCACCACATGGGTGCCCTCTACAGCCGGATTACGCCGGAGGTGGCGGCCGAAAAGCCGGCGGGCGAGTGGCAGACAATGGATATAACGCTGGTCGAAAGACACCTTACGGTTTTTCTCAACGGCGAGACCATAATTGACAATGAGCCTGTCCTGGGCCCGACCGGCGGGGCGCTGCAGAGCGACGTTTTCGCTCCGGGGCCGGTCTTTTTGCAGGGCGATCACGGACCGGTTTCGTTCAGGAACCTGGTGCTGAGGCCGGTTGCTAATTAAGGGGCTGGAATTTTTTTTCAGTGCACATGCCTTTAGTGCAAAGCCCCACCACGACATTGCCGCGCCTGAAAGACGCGGGCTCTTTTAAATCTCTGATCCGCCCTGCGGCGCATGAATACTTGTCCGCCCAACGGCGCGGTAAAAACTTACAGTTTAATCAAAGGATAGTATTATGCAAACAAACAGGAGAGAATTTTTAAAGAAATCGGCAGCCCTGGGAATGGGAATCGGGGCTTTCCCATTGATAATGAAAGGCGGTGAAGTGCCTGCCAGCGACAAGGTTATCGTGGGGGTGATCGGACTGGCAGGTATGGGATGGCCCAACCTGCAGTCAATCCTCAAAGTGCCCGGTGTGGAGTGCGCCGCGCTGTGCGATGTTGATGCCGGGGTGCTTAATGAAAGGGCGGGGCAGACCGGGGAGCTGACAGGCAAAAGGCCTGCGCTTTATAATGATTTCAGGAAGATGTACGAGCGTGGTGACCTTGACGCGGTGATAATCGCCACACCCGATCACTGGCACTGCCTGCAGATGGTCTATGCCTGCCAGGAGGGGATCGATGTGTACCTGGAGAAGCCTGTCGCTAACTCTATTGAGGAGACCAACATAATGATCGATGCTGTGAAACGGTACAATACCGTGGTGCAGGTGGGGCAGTGGCAGCGCAGTGATCCCCACTGGATGGATTCGGTACAGTACCTGCATGAAGGTCATATAGGCAGGGTAAGGCTTGTGAAGGTATGGTCGTACGTGGGCTGGAAAGGAGCGGTGCCGCCTGTGCCTGATGAGCCGGCGCCCGAGGGGGTGGATTACGATATGTGGCTGGGACCGGCTCCGGCAAGGCCTTTCAACAGGAACAGGTTCCATCATAATTTCAGGTGGTACTGGGATTATGCGGGGGGACTGATGACGGACTGGGGTGTGCACCTGCTGGATTACGGCCTGTTCGGGATGGATAGCTACGTGCCTGATGAGATCATGTCGACCGGCGGCAAGTATGCCTACCCTGATGATGATATGCAGACGCCCGATACGCAGGTGGCGACATACGATTTTGGCGATTTTGCGCTGATATGGGATCATACTATCGGCATCTACGGCACCAATTATGGCCGCGGACACGGGGTGGCCTTCATAGGCGACCACGGCACGGTGGTGGTCGACCGTAACGGCTGGGAGATGATACCCGAGGCCTCGGGCACAGGCCTGAAGGAGGGGCTTGAAAGGGTGCCGGTGCAGCCGTCGACAGGACGGGGTCTCGACCTGCATATGGAGGATTTTATCAGTTGTATAAAAACGAGAGAGAAGCCGGCATGCGACATTGAAATTGGAGGACATATCGCACGGTTCGCGCACCTGGGGAATATTGCCTACCGGCTTGGGAGCAAGCTTTACTGGGATGGCGAAAATCAGCGCTTTAAAGACAATCCCCAGGCCAACGAATTATTAAGGGCAAGCTACCGGGAGCCATGGAAGCTTCCGCAGATCGGCTGATGTCCCGGCGCTGTGGTTGCAATGGATTCAAGCCCGCCGGCTTATGCCGGCGGGATGTTGAAGTGCCGTGTTACCTGAACAGCAGTGGAGCGAGCTCCGAAAGGTAGAGCCGCCACCGGTCCCATGTGTGCCCGCCACCTGTCTCCACGTATGTGTGGGGGAAATCCTGGCTGTCGAGAAACGCGATGAGCTCAACTACGCTGTTGTAGAGAAAGTCTTCTGTACCACAGGCAATCCAGTAGAGGCTGGGGTTGGTGTTGCGCAGGTTCCCGAGCCTCTGTTTACGGGTTTCGTAGTCATCTTCAATGCCGAACCGTGTCATGTCGACCAGTCCCATGCTCATGATGCCGTACCAGTCGAATTTTTCGGGGTAGGTGAACGAAAGGCTCATGGTCTGGATGCCGCCCATTGAAAGGCCGGCTACGGCGCGGCTTTGTGGCCTGGCATCAATGCGGTAGTGCTTTTCAATGAAGGGTATGACATCCTCTACGAGGCTTCTTTCGAACCTGCCTCCGGCCATGCCTGCCGCCGGCGACTGCTCACGTTTCACGCTGCCTGCCAGAGGTTCATTCTGTGCCACTGCCTGACCGGGGTTGCCGTTGGTCATCACAACGATCATTGGCTTTGCCCTGCCTGCCGCGATGAGGTTGTCCATGATCTGGGGCGCCCTGCCGAGTGTGGTCCACGCATCTTCATCGCCGCCACCGCCGTGAAGCAGGTAAAGAACCGGGTAGCTATCCCCTGATGTGTCATATCCCGGCGGGGTGTAAACGTACATGCGCCGGTCCATGCCAAGCGAGGGTGAGGGGTACCATACCTTTTTCAGGGTGCCGCGGGGCCCCGCACCGGTGCTGTAAAGGTCACCCTTCTCTCCGGGCACGATGAACATGCTCTCGTTGCGCCTGCCATCGCGCACAGCGGTGGGGTTGTTGGGGTCTATGGCCCTCACACCGTTTACTATAAAGGTGTAGGTGTACATTTCGGAGGGGAGGGGGCCAACTGTTATCTCGTGTATGTCCTCTTCGCCTTTTACAAGCTGTACGGTCGCTCCCCACTCTTCCATCCAGCTACCCGCAACGCTTACTGTGGATGCATCAGGAGCATGGAGCCTGAACGTAACGGTGTTGTTATCGCATATTTCGGGCGATACTACGGCGGGCCTTTCAGGCTGGCCTGTTGTTGAGGCAGCAATGGCTGCCAGCAGGAAAGAAATCAGTATTTTTCGCATGATAGTAGGTTTTGATTATTGCATAAATCCGAATGATACAAAGGGTAATATCTTGTATAGTGCCGAATGCCAGTATTCCCAGGTGTGACCCCCGTCTCTTACCCTGAATTGCAGGGGTATGCCGGCGATCTGCATCTCCTTTACAAATTCTTTGCAAATTATAATGAATTTGAATTAAATCAATTGCCAAAAGTCAATTAATAGGGAGGGAATTGCCAAATTTTGTTAAATTCGGGAGATTATGAATCAGGAAAATACAGACTGGGTCACTGGCATGATCGATATTGCCGTGAAAGCGTCGCTTGAAGCGGGTGAAATGATCATGGAGGTTTACGGGGAGAGGAGCCTCGTTGTGGAGAGCAAGGCCGACAACTCGCCGGTTACGGAAGCCGACCTGCGTGCCGATGCAGTTATTGCCCGGTGCCTGGGCGAAACGGGTTTGCCGCTGCTGAGCGAGGAGGGACGGGACGTCCCCTACAGAGAGCGGCGTAACTGGAAACGACTGTGGATTGTCGATCCCCTCGACGGTACAAAAGAGTTCATTAATCGCAGCGGCGAGTTCACGGTGAACATCGCACTGGTGGAAGGCGGTGAGGCGCTGGCAGGAGTGGTGTATGCCCCCGTGAGCGATGTGCTTTACACGGGCATTGCCGGCAGGGGGGCATGGAGGATCGACGGGGCTTCGGAGGCATGTGTTTCCGATCCGTTTTTGCGGGATAAGGGCGTTGCCCTGCCCTGCGTTACCCGCGAAAACTACGGGATAGTGGCCAGCCGGTCGTTCAGGGACAAACGGACTGGTAATTTTATCAGGCAGTTCTGTGATAGATTTGAGGGAACGCGGACAGTCACTACCGGCAGCTCTCTCAAACTATGTTTGGTGGCAGAGGGAGAGGCCGACATATACCCTCGCTTTGGATATATATCTGAATGGGATACTGCAGCAGGCCATGCCATCGTGGCGGCATCGGGGGGCAGGGTGGTGCAGGCTCTTGATCCATCCGTGCCACTCGTGTACAACAAACCCTCCCACCTCAATCCCTGGTTTATGGCATTTCGCGACCATGAGCTTTTTGAGGCTGTAAAAGACCTGGTCCCGTCAGGGTGATGATGGTTGAGACTGTTTATGTTAAAGTTTTGCCTTAAAAAGCGTAATTTAGCTGTAAAAGAAGTTAATCCCGGCAAAACCATGCGTGTTTACATTGATATTGCACACCCTGCTCATGCACATGCTTTCAGGTACTTCATAAAAGAGATGGAGGGGAGGGGGCATGAGGTGCTGGTGTCTGCCCGGGACAAGGATATTACTTTCTGCCTTTTAAGGGAATGGGGTATCCCGTTCGCTGACAGGGGCAGGGGATGGAGCCCCTCTTTCAGGGGCGGGCCGTTACCTGTCAGGTTATTGCAAAGCCTGGTATCACTGGCTGGCAAGGCGGGGTACCTGCTTGCTGTTATTGCCCGGTTGCTTCCAATGGTCAGACGTTTTAGTCCCCATCTCGTAATCAGCTGGTCATCCTACCATGCGGCACTGACCGGAAGGCTGCTCAGGGTGCCTGTGATAACGTTCGAGGATACCGAAGGGGTGGGACTGCTGCACAGGGTGAACAGAGCCCTTTCTTCGCTGATGGTCACTCCTGCTTCATTTGAGACTGACCTTGGAAGAAAGCATGTACGTTTTGACGGATACAAGGAGCTGGCAAGCCTCCATCCCTCCCGGTTCACCCCGGCAGCTCTTCCTGATAGCCCCGGGAAGCCCTATACAGTTATGCGGTTCGTGGCCTGGAGGGCGTGGCATGACAGGGGACACAGCGGGATAAGCGAAGAGATGAAACGGGAGCTGGTGAGGCGGTTGTCCCGGCACGGAAGGGTGTATATATCCAGCGAGGAGCCGTTGCCACGAGACCTGCAGGAGTACCGGGTGCCGGCCGGGTGTGGGGCCCTCCATACATTGCTGGCAGGGGCGGCTCTTTTTTTCGGCGAGAGTGCTTCAATGGCTGCCGAAGCCGCGGTGCTCGGAGTGCCGGCAATCTATATTGACAATATGGGAAGGGGTTATACGAGGGATCTGGAGCGAATGGGACTGTTGTTCGGGTACGGCGAAGGTGACGGACAGGTGCGCGAGGCGGCTGACCGGGCTGAAGGCCTGCTTGGCGACCCTGGTATGGCTGGTGAGTGGCAGCGCCGCCGGACACGTATGATGGAGGGTAAATGCGACCTCACGGGGTGGATGGTTGAGCTGGCCGGACATATAGGAGGAGGGGGCGCTGTTGATACGGTGGCTGAGGCTAATTCACATCGATCCCCCGGCAATCCCCCTCCGGGTGATAGCTGAAATCAAAAAGCGATGGTTGGCGGGGGATCCATGGCCAGTTACCGGCCAATCCCAAATAACCCCGGTCAAAGCCGGCATCCGGAAATCTCTTCATGTACATGCCGCGTCCCGGGACGGCAAGCCGGTCAGTATGCCGGCCCTGTGCCTTCCAGGCCCGGAAACACCTGCTCAGGCTCAAGTACTTACTCAATGGGCTTTTCCTTCTTTTTTACTATCTTCCTGACCCCCAGATTACGCTTGTACCACTCGGGGTCCTTCAGTCTCACGCTGACATATATCCTGTAGTTCCTGTCGAACAGGCTGCGAATGGGTATTGTCAGGTATTGCCTGAAGGCCCTGAGCAGGAGGTAGAGTATTTTGCCGCACAGGGGGCGGTTGAGTGCAAGCTTGTGCCTGTAGTGGATAAACCGGCCTTTTTTTTCCGATCGCGGCGGCAGGGTAAAGCTTGTGCCGAAGGTGCTGTTGAGTATACGCAGGTAGCCGGCAGATTTCCTCCTGTGTGGTTTGAAGGTGGCGAACGCAGATGCGGGTTCTTGCCGCCTGGAGAGCAGCAGCAGATCGTAAAGATCTCTCAGCGACGGCCGGGCATGCTGGTGTCCCCAGTGTACCATCTGTGAGTGGATGAAGTTGAGCCTTATCTTGTTGGTGTCTGACATTACCATATATTCGGGGTTGTCGCGCGAAGGCCGCACTCCCTCCATGGCGTCGCTGTAGCTGAAGACCGACTCATACTGGATGTTTACGGGCATCTTGTGGATGTCGACAAAGGCGGGAAGCCCCTCCTTTACCAGCTCGGGAAAATGCTTCATGGCCTCCCTGCGGTCCGGATCGTATTCCTGCGCGGCTGTGAAACCGTCCTCCATCAGTAACTGTGCCGCCTCTTCCATCTTGCCGGGTTCTGCCAGTATGTCGATGTCAAGCATCATCCTCTCGCCGGGTGTTGAGTATAACCCGTCAAGCATGTTGCCCAGCCCCTTCATGAAAATGGGTGTGATGCCGTGCGACCTGAGGAGCTTGTTTATGTGGGCGGTATGCTCGAGGATTGTTTTGTTACGCTCAAGGTTGAGATTATGGAGATCAATGAGGTGTGAGACAAGCTCCGCAGGCAGGTGTTCCAGCAAGCCGTTCTGCTTCATTCTCAGGTACAGGGCCTGTAGCACGTAGTTGTTACTCGCTGTGTAAACCAGCCTGTTCCAGTCGACGCCGCCGGAACTGAGCCTGGCTGCGAGCTCTTCCTGCTCCCGGCTGCGATCCTCTCCCTCCTGGCGGTTACTGCCATCGAGGGCCAGGATGGAGGCTGTGAGGTAATATGCTTCACTGTTCTTCATGATGACATTTTTTAGTCTCTGATCATGGGGTATACTTATGTCCGTTTGTACTTTTTGCCATGCCGTTGTGCTCTGTTAAATTCCCGGCCGGGCTGAATATTGATGCTTTATCACTCCGGTGGCTGCAAAATAGTCCGGTCAAACAGGTTCCTTATGGCTTCAATTGCACGGCTGCTGTCGTTGTAAACAAGCCGGTAGTGGCTCACGGTAACGAACCAGTCAATAAACTTCCCGGCATGCGCCGGGTTCTGCGACACCCATGCTTCACGGTGAAACGCTTCAAGGGCGCTGAGCGTGTCCATCTTTTCGATGCTGATGCCCTCTTCTCCGCCGTATTTTAGAAAAACCATGGCCGTGACGGGACGGGGCGAGAAGGGTTCCCTTCCGGGGAAACGGGGGCGAAGGAACCGGTCGGTTTTTGGCACGGGATAGCTGCATGATGCGTCGGCATCTTCAGCGGGATCGTACCAGGCCGACAGGAACCGGAAGGAGCCTTCCTTGATGTTTATGGCGGCGGGGAAAGGATAGGCCATGAGTGTGCCGGCTGCGACCGGTGTAAAATCGTCCGACATGAAACAGAGGTCCCTGCTGCCGGCGGTTTTGAGGTTAACGGGGTTACCGGTGGCTGGGTTATACCCGGTTGGCCCTGAGGGTGCCGGTTCATCCGGGACTTGTCGCCTGCTTCCGGGTTTGCGGGCTGTTTGTTTATAACCGGCAAGCTTGAGGGATTCCTCCTCTCCCGGCTCCGTTTCGCGGTTATCTATGTGCTGGTAGCCGGTTATTGCTGCCGGAAGCTGAAGCAAAGCTGCCATGGTGCTTTTGCCCGACCCGCTGGCCGAGGGGAGCAGTACCGCCTGGTGGCCGTCTGTAAGTGCGGAGGCATGGATGTGGCACATCCACTCCTCACCGCGCATGCCGTGAATATAGTTGTTTATCTCGTTGTAAACCTTGTGTTTCAGCATTCCGGCGTCGTAAAAGGCGCAATGCTCAGGATTGCCCGTTCCGGTGGCTGTGACCCTGGCATACCAGGTGCGGGGCGGTCTGCCCGTGTCGCCGTCTTCGTTGCTATCTGCACCCCCGTCTCCTTTCTCTTCATGCAAAACAAGCTCCAGTCGCGATTCTCCGCCTTTACCTGTCTCCAGATGGGCAAGAGGCCTGTGGATAAGAAATTCGACTGCAGGTGAACAGTAGGTTATGGTAAAAGTCCTGTTGTTGGCATTGTAATGACGGGTCCTGGTGCGACGGCCGGGCGGAGGTAAATGGTGAAGTGGGCGGGGCGGCAGCACCCTGATGTCGCTGGCCTGTGCCGGGGTGGTTTCCCCGGGGTGTTTGTTTTGACCGTTTCCCGGATTGTCGATTACTGGCAGCCCTCCCGCAGCCTCTTCCAGTGCCGCGGCTATCTCCCTGTAAAAGCGTACGGCCTCATCTGCCGGCAACCCGTAACGCCCTGAAAGGCGTGCCACGGTTTCTGTTTCTTTCTCCTGCCTCCCGAGGCTTTCATAAACAATCCACGCAGGCTCCCTGAATTCAACCCACCGGTTGGTTTCTGAAAACCATACGACATGACTGCTGCCGATTTTTCTTACTACTCTGTGCCCTGTGCTTTTTTCAGGCATACCGGTTATTTATAGCAAAGATAGTAAATATGCAAAAATCAACGGTAAAAACATTGCTTTCACTTCGACCTGCCGTCAGGCTGAGCCGGCCTGATCCTTCCGGGGCGATATGGCCAAACGGACCGGTAAAAGAAAATAATTAACTGATAATTAAAATATCAGTAAAATATTTTTTTGAAACTTTTATTTTCGCAACTCGTACTAAATGATAATTACCAGCCTGTTCGTGAAGATGTACCCGGCCGGAGAATTCATTGCAGGAGGTTAAAAACTTGTGGTTCATGGTGAAGATGTACTTTTAGTCAAGATGGCAGATCATAAAAAGAAGCTTTTTATATACCTGGCCGACATGATGATCCTTACAGGGTCATTTCTTGTTGTTGCTTTGTACAAGCCTGCTACAGCTCGTTACCTGTCCGACGAATACCTTTTTGCCTTCGCGGCCCTTGCGGTGGTATGGACGGTCTCTTCCTTCTATTTCAGGAAATACAGTTTCAAAAAAAAGCATAAGATTGAACGGCTGGTAAAGGTGGTTTTGCTGTCGAACTTCGTGTCGCTTGGCGCTATACTGATTTTTTTCACGCTGCTGTGGATCTCCGGCTATTCGCGGCTGATGCTTTTCGGTACGGTAACGCTTGCCACGATTATCGAGCTTTTTGCCGGCAACCTCTATAGTTCTCTTATAAAGACACGCACCAGTAACGGCCATGATGTATTCAATCCCCCACCCAGGGCCTGGGAGATAGCGGAGGCAAGAAGGGCAGCCGACTTTAGCGACTTTACCATGAGTACCGAAAAGGTAAGGATGGCCGTTGAGGAGGAGTGCGGACCGGGAATTCACAGGTTCATGGCCAGGCATATTGACGGCGACTGCGACAGAACCCTTATAGTGAGCACAGGCTCACGGTTTAATATTGAGCTGCAACCCGAAGGTTTTTACAGGTCGGTAGTCAATATGCGGAGGGTGAATGATATAAGGCTGATAAACAAGTTTTTCGAGTCGGTAAACCGTAAGCTTCCCGAGAACGGGTTGTTTATCGGTTGTGCCGAGACCACCCTGCAACGCAAAAAACGGATTTTGAAAAAGTATCCGCCGCTGCTCAACAGGGTGATGTATGTACTGGACTATATTCTGAAAAGGGTGTTCCCCAAGTTCATTCTTACCCGCAAATTTTACTACATGGCTACCCGCGGCAACAACCGCGTACTGTCACGCGCCGAACTGCTTGGGCGGCTCTATTCGTGCGGGTTTGAGCTGGTGGAGGACAAGTTCGTGAACGGCCTCTACTGCTATAGTGCAAGGAAAACCGGCGAACCGCATTATGACCTTAACCCGACATACGGGCCGTTCATCAAGTTGCGGCGCATTGGAAAGGGCGGCAGGATAATCAGGGTGTACAAGTTCCGTACCATGCACCCCTATGCCGAGTATTTGCAGGATTTCCTTTTCGAGAATAATAACCTCGACAATGGGGGCAAGTACAAGGATGATTTCAGGGTTACTACGCTGGGGCGTTTAATGAGGGCGTTGTGGATTGATGAGCTGCCGATGTTCTTCAACCTGCTCAAGGGCGAGGTGAAACCGGTGGGCGTGCGGCCCCTAAGTCCCCAATACTTCAACCTTTATGATAACGACTTGCAGGAACGAAGGGTAAGGTATCGTCCCGGACTGGTCCCGCCGTTTTATTATGACATGCCCGGTACCCTCGAGGAGATACAGGAATCCGAGCGCCGCTATCTCGAAGCATACGACAGGAACCCGCTGCTTACCGACACCCGCTATTTTTTTAGGGCCTTCTGGAACATTGTGGTAAAAAAGGCCAGGAGCCGTTAATCAGAAAACAGCCGTCATGAGCAGGAAAAGCAGCACCGGGCCAAGCATCCGGGGAAGGCTCTTTATGCGGTACAGGCCTGCAGAAAGCCGGCCGGCCGCAGTGATTCTTTTGAATGATATTTGCAATTCAGATATAATCTGGTTACGGCTTTTATGCTGCAAAGATTCTGTTTTGGTTGCCTGCCCGTGAAGGATTTTTTTATCTTTGTCTGCTCCGGGCATGAACGCTAAAGCAGCGGCCCGTCAATAACCGAACAAACACTTTGCAGATGGAAGTTCCGGGTATGTTTTCTCAAGATGTACTTATAGCTTTCGGGCTGACGCTTTTCGCCGGGTTGTCGACCGGCATAGGCAGCGCCCTCGCGTTTTTTACCAAAACCACCAATACCAGGTTCCTGAGTGTGGCACTTGGCTTTTCAGCCGGGGTGATGATCTATGTTGCTATGGTTGAGATCTACTTCCATGCCCTTGAGGCCCTTACTGCCGGCATGGGCGAGATAAGGGGCCACTGGGTAACGCTGATCTCCTTTTTCGGGGGCATCACATTTATAGCTGTGATCGACCGGCTGGTGCCCTCGGCGCAGAACCCGCATGAGGTCAGAACGGTGGAGGATGTCAGAGACGAGGTAAGGGAGGTAGAGTTCCTGGAGGAGCAACGGCCCTCAGGGTCGTTCAAGGCTGCCGGGGTTCCGGTTGAGGCCGTTGCCCGAAAGCCGGAAATACACGAACGGGTGAAAAAGAAGAAGCTGATGCGGATGGGGATGTTTACCGCCATCGCCATTGCCATACACAACTTTCCGGAGGGGCTGGCAACGTTTATCGCGGCACTGACCGACCTGTCGATAGGTGTGCCGATTGCCATAGCCATAGCTATTCACAATATACCAGAGGGGATAGCCATATCAATACCTGTATATTATGCCACGGGCAGCAGGAGGAAGGCTTTCTGCTTCTCGTTTTTATCGGGACTGGCAGAGCCGCTGGGGGCGTTGATAGGATGGCTGATACTGATGCCCTACCTTACCGACACTCTTTTCGGGATCATCTTTGCCGGCGTGGCAGGCATCATGGTTTTCATCTCCCTTGACGAGCTTCTGCCGTCGGCACGCGAATACGGCGAGCACCACCTCTCCATATACGGGCTTATAGGAGGCATGGCGGTGATGGGCGTCTCCCTCATTTTGCTTATGTAGGCCTCCTGTACCGGCATACCCCTTGCACAGGTGCCCGCTGTCAGCCGGTATACCGGCAATGCGCTGGCTGATGGGGGCCGCGGGGGCACCCGGGCCTTTCTACTCTTTTATCATCCTTACTGTCTTACGTTCACCACCGGCATTCTCGATAATCAGCAGATAAACACCCCTGGCAAGTGATTCTGTCTGTAGCACTTCCCTTTCGTTCCCGGTGAGCTGAACAACCATCACCGTCTGCCCTGTAAGGTTGCTTATATATATCCTTTCTGCAAATTGGGCGTTTTCAACAATTATATGATCGTCAAACGGGTTCGGGTAGATCAGCATCTCACCGGCAGTAACCGGAACTATTCCGGATACAAAAGTGAATACAGCGGTAATTGCCTTGTCACTATCCATTGTAATAGTCTCCGCTGCACTTTCGGAGACAAGGTCGCCGCTCCATCCGTCAAATTCCCAATCCTCACCGGCAATGGCCTCAAGAGTCAGCTCTGTGCCCTGTTCAACGGTAATTACCTCTGTGTATGCCTCTTCATTTACCTTAACCGATCCCTCGCCTTCAATGGTCACGGTAAGGGTGTACTCCACAATTTCAAGAATACTGGCGGTGGTTGTCGGGGCTCCATCGAGCGACAGTGTGTAGTTGCCGGCATCATCTCCTTCAATTGAAGCGCTCACGATGGTAACATCAATATCGTCACCTGCCTCAGCGCTGGCAAACTCAATCTCAACATCTGCCAGGGTTACATCATCGGTGCCAACAACGCCTACCAGGGTCAGGAGGTCTTCTTTCATAAGGGCGTCAGTGGTACCATCATAGTATTTTTCCTCTGCCGTGAAAGTCCCGCCTATGCCAATCTCCCTGACGGTTATTGTAAGAGTTCCCTGCTCCCAGGTAATGACATAATTACCTGAAGTAAGCCCCGAGGGTGTTACCAGGTAACTGCCAACCGCCTCTCCTGCTTCACGGGTGAACGAAAGTATCCCGTCAAGGCCATCCTCACTGTCGTTGAACTGGAAACCGGTGCTGGTAACTGTAAAACCGGGATCATCATCACCGTAAACCTTTTCACTGTCCTCAGCCTTTATGGCAAGGGCGGCGGGAGTAACGGTAAGGGTGCCTTTGTTGAAGGTAATGTTATAGTTGTTTGAAGTCAGCCCTGATGGTGTTATATCATAGCTTCCTGCATCTTCGCCCTCCTCCCTGGTAATGGAAAGGCTTCCGCCGAACACCGAGGCATCCTCGCCCGGGGCCAGTCCGGAGTAACTGACCGTAAACTCAGGATCGGCGCTGCCGTAAACCCTGCTCTTATCGGCGGCAGTGACGGATGCATCCCTCCTGTTGATGGAAGCCGTTGCTGTTGGTGAACCATCGGCCGATACCGTGTAATTGACACCATCAAGCCCGCCGGCACCAGCACTCACCAGATTGACAACTATATCATCACCCGCATCAGCCTGTGAAAACTCAACCACAATGTTATCAATTACCACATCATCACCGGGTATCACGCCTGTAAGCCCAAGCTGGTTGTCTGTTATGGCTGCACCTCTGGTTCCGTCATAGGTCTTGCCGGATACCTCAAATGAACCGGCAACGGTCAGCTCTTTGGGTGTGATATCGGCAGTGGTGGTCTGGTGGTTGATGAAGTATTCATTTGCATCAGCCCCTGTAAGAGAGAGGTCCGATACGATCACTGTCTTTCCTGTACCGGCCAGCTTGCTTGAAAACCTTGCCTTATGGGCACCGGTCTCTAATGTCACGACATCTCCCTCCTTAACTCCTTCAAGAGCTCCCCAACCATATATAAAGGCATCAGCTGTGCCGTCATATTCCTTATCATCTGCCAGGAGGATTGATACGGTGACTTCAGTCAGGACGCTAACCTCCATTGTTCCGGTTTCATAGGTTATATTGTAGTTAGCAAGGCCGCTTCCCACGGCATCGGTGGCATTAATTTCATATTCGCCGGGATCGGCATCTTCAGCAGCTCCCGCGCTCTCAAGGGTAACAGAATAAACCTCGTCCGACCCTATCAATCCTTCGGTATTAAATTCATAACCGGCAAATTCATACACTGTACCGGCGGGTTTCTTTATATTGAAGGGAATTAGTATAAGCGGCCGTGGATTTATATCGCCAAACAGCTCCGGTTGAACCAGGGAATAGTTGCCGGCACCGGTGCCTGTTATCTCCATGGTTACAGTTACCGGGATATTTTCACCCACGGTGTACCGGCCAAAGACTCCGGCGGTGTGCTCTGCAAGACTGACATCATCGCCAATAACAACCCCGTCAAGTTCAGCGCCTGTTATCACCGCATCAGTGGTTCCGTCATATACCTTATACTGGACAACCGCATTTACGACACCGAGTTCTTTTGGTGTAATATCTGCTGCGGTGGTCTGATTAACGATAATATACCTTCCGGCATCAGCGCCTTCAAGATCCAGGCCGGATACAGTAACCGTCTTACCCTGCCCTACATCTTTATCCTCAAAATTGGCCTCATAGCCGTCAGTCACCAGCGAAACCTGGTGATCTGCATGTACACCCTGCAAAGCGCCAAAATCGGATATTACAGCCTCAGTCCCGCCGTCATAAACCTTGTCTTCTGCAATAAGCCCCTCCAGATTAACCTCACCCATCTGGGTTGTAAATGAGAACGGGCCTGTCCAATAGTCGCTTTCTGTGCCGCACCAGGACTGCACCCAGAAATCGTACCCGGTAAACGGAGCCAGTCCGTGAAGGGTAAAGGGTATGACGGTAATTTCCCTTACTGTCTCACCTCTGCCAGGCATGAACCCTTTTTCTCCCCACTGGATATTCCAGGTGTCGCCATCATCATCTTCCCAGAAAAGATCGGCAGACGTGGATGTGAAATTTTCCGCACCCAGGCTCTCCGGGTCGGGGAAGCTGCAGGGCGGGTAGTTATGGCCGCCCGGTTCAATCTGCCATTGCAGGTAGGGATATGTTTCATCTTCCAGTATATTCCAGGTATTATCAAAATCCCAGCCGGTAAAATTATCCTCAACCAGCATATCTGCCGTGGTCATTCCCTCTCCCCCGGCAGAGTTATCCAGTCCGCTGGTTTCAGTGTTCCAGTAGCTGGAAGTCACGGTACCCTGACCTTCAGATCCCACAAGCCCGCCTACACTGGAAGTTCCCTTTACAATGCCTGTGCTGTAGCTATTGCTTATAAAACCAATCCAGTTATGACCTGCCAGCCCACCGACATGCCAGTTACCATAAACATTTCCGTTACTGTAACTGTTGCTTACATAAGAATCCATGGAGTTATATCCAATCAGTCCCCCGATATAGCCGGCACCACTTATATTTCCTGTGCTGTAGCTACTGTTCACGGAACCATACCAGGATAATCCCGCCAGTCCCCCGACATAATTATTACCTTCTGCACTAACTGTGGCTGAAGAGTAATTTACCGTTGAATTACTCAGGTATCCCGCCAGTCCCCCGACATAATTATTACCTTCCAAACTGCCGTCTGTGGCATAAAAGTAACTTACCGTTGAATTAAACAGGTATCCCGCCAGTCCCCCGACATAATCATTACCTGTGATATCCACACCGGCAAGGCCCAAATCTGATATGTAAGCGTTTTGAG
>SLRB01000190.1 GCA_007131165.1 Bacteroidales bacterium
TAACGTCTTATCGGAGAGGTGAAATGGCTGTAATGCCTGAATGACAGTCCGTAATGCCCAATATTCTTCGTAGAATAAACTGCCTTGGCCATCGACCTGACTGCCAGGGTTTCGATAAGGTTCTGTTCCTTCCTCCCGCGAACCTTTTCCAGCATGTTGTTGAGCGACGATGAGATGGCCTGGTTGCTGCCGGTCTTGATGGTATACCCGAATTTCTTAACGAATTTGGAAAAGGTAGCCAGCTTTTCCGACTGCGGTTTGTCGTGTACCCGGTAAACAAAGGTCTTGCCTTTTTTCCCGGCCTTTTCCTTGCCGCCCGCTTTACCTGCAAATTCGGCCACTTTTTTGTTGGCAAGTAGCATGAACTCCTCTATGAGGTGGTTTGCCGCCCCCATCTCCTTGAAGAATACACCAAGGGGCCTGCCGTTCTCGTCGAGGTTAAATTTCACTTCGGTCTTTTCAAAACCTATCGCACCCTGGCGAAACCTTTCGGAGCGCAATTTGACAGCAAGATCATTCAGAAGCAGTATCTCCCGGGCAAGGTCGCCGTCTCCGGTGTCTATCACTTTCTGCGCCTCCTCATAGCTGAAGCGCCTGTCCGACCGTATGACAGTCCGGCCGAACCACTCTTTTACCACACCGGCACCAGCATTCAGCTCAAAAACCGCCGAATAGCAGAGCTTGTCCTCGTCCGGCCTGAGTGAGCAGATAAGGTTTGACAGCCTTTCGGGCAGCATAGGCACAACACGGTCAACAAGATATACCGACGTAGCCCTGTCGTAGGCCTCAGCGTCAAGCACACTACCCGGCCTGATATAATGTGTTACATCTGCAATATGGATCCCCACCTCAACGTTGCCGTTATCCAGGTCCCTTACCGAGAGTGCATCGTCAAAATCCTTTGCATCGGCAGGGTCGATGGTGAAGGTGGTAACACCTCTGAAGTCTTTCCTCTTTTTTATCTCTTCCTTGCTCACCTTTTCCGGAATAGCTTCAGCAGCCTCTTCAACTTCAGCCGGAAATGAGTGCGGCAGGCCGTATTCGGCAAGAATAGCGTGCATCTCCGTTTCATGTTCACCCTCCCGGCCCAGCACTTCGACAATCTCTCCAACAGGATTTTTCACGTTCTTCGGCCATTCGACAATACGGGCTATCGCCTTGTCGCCGCTTTGCGCTCCCTGAAGACTCTTCAGCGGGATGAACAGGTCGTATGGCAGGACTCTCCTGTCTGCAACCAGAAATGCAAAGTTTTTCGACACTTCTACCCTTCCGACGAAAGTCTCTCGCGACCTTTTAAGTATCTCCACCACTTCACCTTCGAGTTTCTTGCCCCGTCGCCTGGCGAAGCAGTATACCTTTACAATGTCGCCGTTCAGGGCGTGGTTCAGGTTACCCTCGTTCACAAATATCTCTTCTGGAAACTCCTCGGAAACAATTATGGCTGAACCGGTGGGATGCATATCGACAGTGCCGGTAATATAACCCTCCTTCGATTTAAGTTTGTATTTGCCCCTCCCGGTCTCTTCAATATCATCCTGCAGCTCAAGTTCGCCAAGCACAGTGATGATAAGCTTTTTTAATTCGCTTTCGCGGATGAGCAGTTGCCTGGCAACCTGCTTATAGTTGAATGTTTTGTTTGGATGGTGTCCAAAGACACCCAGTACAGCCTGCTTAAGGCTTTCTTTATTGTATTTGGTCTTGTTCCTGTTAATTTTTTTCTTTTTGGGCATAATGATTAATTGTAAATTTGGGGCTGACTGCCGGTAACTACCCGGTGCAGCAGGCCCGCAGGATTATTCTTATTGCAACAGGAAGGAAAAGCCTGCCTGTTCGGTTAAATTATAAATAAAAGTAAACAAAAATGGTATGAAAGGAAATAGATTAGTAATTTTGATAGCGAGGCAACGGTGCCCTGTTTCTTCTTAAGGAGGGGGGTCCTTACCTTGATAATATGAATACAAAGATAGTCAATATATTTTAATTGTTAAATTTCAATAATTCCCGATATGGCGAAGAAATTCAAAACCGGCCTGGTGCTAAGTGGGGGAGCCGCACGCGGCTTCGCCCATCTTGGTGCCGTCAAGGCTTTACACGAGAAAAATATCCGCCCCGACTGTATTGCCGGTACAAGTATAGGGGCGATAGCAGGCGTTCTTCTTGCCGACGGCTACGAACCAGATGAACTGCTGGATCTGTTCCTTGAAAAAAAAATGATAACTTACCTGAAAATCAGTTTCGGAAAAATCGGCCTGCTTAATATGAGAGGCCTGAAGTCCACGCTCAAGGAACATCTTAAAGCAGGTACCTTTGAGGAGTTAAAGATTCCCTCCTTTGTTGCCTGTACAAATCTCAACACCGGCAAAATCACCTATTTCAGTGAAGGCGAACTTGTAGATAAAGTGGTTGCATCTGCCAGCATACCTGGCATTTTTACCCCTGTAAAGATTGACGGGCAGCTTTATGCCGACGGGGGTATACTCGACAACCTTCCGGTTAGGCCTATAAAAAGGAAATGTAAAAAGATAATCGGTGTTCATGTTAATTACACCGGCCCTCAGGACAATATAGAGAGTGCTATGTCTATAGTAGAAAGGGCCTTCCATCTCAGCATTGGCGCCAGGATATCCGAAACAGCCAATGACTGTGATCTGTTCATCGAGCCGGAGGAGCTGCAGAACTACAGGCTCATGGACATGTCTAAAGGACGTGAGATGTTTGAAATAGGATACAGGCATACCAAAAAGCTGTTGGACGGCTGATTTTGAATATAAATGAGGTATTAGTTTTAAATGCGCTGCGGTTATGGCAAGAAAATATGAAACCGGCCTGGCCCTCAGTGGTGGGGCGGCCCGGGGACTGGCGCATCTGGGTGTTGTGAAGGCCCTTTATGAAAAAGGGATAAAACCCGGTGTTATCTCGGGCACCAGTGCCGGTTCCATAGCAGGAGCTTTCCTGGCCGACGGGCATGATCCGGAAAAGATGCTGGATATCTTTCTTCAGAAGAAGTTGTACCAGTTCCTTGGATTGACATTCGGAAAACTCGGGTTGCTCAGGATTTCGGGTATCAGCGAAGTTCTTAAGAAACATCTTAGGGCCAAAAAGTTTGAGGACCTGCAGATACCCCTCTATGTGGCCTGTACCAATATGAACTCCGGCGAGGTCGAATATTTCAATGAAGGCGACCTTATTGAGAAGATCATAGCTTCGTCAAGCATCCCGGTGCTGTTTACCCCGGTTACCATGAACGGTTCGCTGTACGCCGACGGTGGAGTACTCGACAACCTGCCTGTGACTCCTATAAGGAAGCAATGCAAAAAGCTTATCGGTGTTCATGTTAACTACACGGGGCCCGAGGAGGAGATAGACAGCATGATAAAGATAGCCGAGCGCTCCTTTCACCTGAGTACCGGTGCGAGGATCAAGGAGGTGGCAGATGAGTGCGACCTGTTTATCGAGCCTCAGGAACTGAGGAAGTACGGATTACTGGATGTGGGTATGGGCAGGAAGATGTTTGAGATCGGATACAGGGACGCCATAAATAAGCTTGAGGGAAACAAGATTTTTAAATAATCATAAATCATTTGGGCCTGTCCGGAAATAACGCAGAACTGTTAATTTTGCAGAATTAAAGCTGCCCCATTTGATTTGAACAGGGGGCAATTCGGTATAGGAAGTTCCTTGCTGGCACAAATATGAAATTTACCATAATTTTATGACACTTTACGAAGATAACAAGCTGTATATAAGAAATACCCTTACCCGTAAAAAGGAACTCTTCAGTGCGCTCAACCCACCGAATGTTGGCCTCTACGTATGCGGCCCCACCGTATATGGTGATCCTCACCTCGGGCATGCACGACCGGCGGTGACATTCGACCTTCTTTACCGTTATTTAAGGTTTCTGGGTTACAAGGTGAGGTATGTGCGCAATATTACTGATGTGGGACATCTTGAAAGCGATGCCGACGAGGGCGAGGATAAGATTCTGAAGAAGGCGAGGCTGGAACAGCTTGAACCCATGGAGGTGGTGCAGCATTATACCAACCGCTACCATAAAGCGATGGAAATGCTCAATGTCCTGCCACCCTCTATTGAGCCCAGGGCCAGCGGGCACATCATCGAACAGCAGGTAATGGCCGAAACAATACTTAATAACGGATATGCCTACGAGGTTAACGGCTCCCTCTATTTTGACGTTCTCAAATATCATAAGGAGCACAATTATGGAAAGTTGTCGGGCAGGATACTCGAAGATCTTATAAGTAACGCCAGGCAGCTTGACACACAGGATGAAAAGCGGAACAGCGTCGATTTTGCCCTTTGGAAAAAAGCCGGCCCTGCTCATATCATGCGCTGGCCTTCCAAATGGGGTGAGGGTTTCCCCGGGTGGCACCTTGAATGTTCAGCCATGAGCCGTAAATACCTCGGTGAGAAGTTTGACATTCACGGCGGGGGGACTGACCTTCTCTTTCCCCACCACGAGTGTGAGATTGCACAGTCGGTCGCCGCTACAGGTAGAGAGGCCGTCAGGTACTGGATGCACAACAACATGGTTACCATCAATGGCCAGAAAATGGGTAAATCACTGGGCAATTTCATTACCCTTGAGGATCTGTTTACCGGGAAACATGAGCTGTTGGAGAAAGCCTACAGTCCGATGACCATCAGATTCTTCATGCTGCAGGCGCACTACGGAGGCACACTCGACTTCTCCAACCAGGCGCTTGCTGCTGCTGAGCGCGGACTGGCACGGTTGATGGCCGCGGCAGAAGTACTTGATAAACTTAAGCCGGGAGAGGGAGGCGGGTTTGATGCCGGCGCCTTTGAGAAGGATGCATTTGATGCCATGAACGACGATCTTGGCAGTCCCGTGCTTATTGCCCATCTTTTCGAATCCGCCCGTTTTATAAACTCGGCTTATACAGGGGGCGGATCCTTGCCGCAGACAGAGCTTGAGAAATTGCGCAGCGTCTTCAGGATGTTCGTTTTTGATGTGCTGGGACTTGCTGCAGAGAAGAAGGAAACCGGTAATCTTACCTCGAAGCTGGTCGATCTGTTGCTTAATATCCGCATGGAGGTAAAGAAAAAGAAAGATTATGAGCTTTCCGACAGGATACGCAACGAGCTTGCCTCCTTCGGCATAACCGTAAAAGACAGAAAAGACGGGTTTGATTGGGAGATCAGCTGACTTCTTTGGCATATCCGTCCGGTTTATCGCGCAAACATGTCAACAACCAATGGGCAATTACGGAACCAATTACGGGACTATTTTCAGAGGCAGAAGGGCAACCAGGGAGGTGAGGGTTGGTGAGGCCCGTATAGGAGGTGATAACCCGGTTAGCGTGCAGTCGATGACAAATACGGCCACTGCTGATACAGAGGCTACCGTCGGGCAGATATTGTGCATTGCCGGTGCAGGCGCCGGTATCGTGCGCCTTACCGTACGCAGTATCAAGGAAGCGGAAAACCTTTCTGTCATAAAATCGGAGCTCCGCAACCGTGGCTGTTATATACCCCTGGTGGCCGATGTACACTTCAACCCTGCCATTGCCGAAGTTGCCGCCGCGATAGTTGAAAAGGTAAGGATAAACCCGGGGAACTACGGCATAGCTTCCGCCCGGGCTACCGGCAATTTATCTGACAAAGGATCAGGTATCGAGCTTGAAAAGGCTCGTTCTGCTTTTTCGCGGCTGGTTGATATCTGCCGTACACATAATACCGCTCTGCGGATTGGCGTTAATCACGGGTCACTATCACCCCGCATTATCAGCCGTTACGGGAACACACCGGAAGGGATGGCTCGCTCTGCCATGGAGTTTCTTGAGTTCTGCCGGGAAGAGAACTTTCATGAAGTTGTCGTTTCTCTCAAGTCAAGCAATACTCTTATAATGGTCGCTGCTAACAGGCTTATAGTCGATTATATGGAGAGCGAAGGGATGGACTATCCTCTTCACCTCGGGGTAACCGAGGCGGGCGAGGGGGAGGACGGACGCATCAGGTCGGTGGCTGGTATCGGCACCCTGCTTGGCTCAGGAATAGGCGATACTATCAGGGTGTCGCTTACAGAGGACCCTGAAAAGGAAATTCCCGTTGCCCGCAAACTGATTGAGCATATAGGCAAACAGCAGGGGATAGTTCATCAGATGGAGGATTTGCCTTCACGCGGTGAGGAAGGACCTGCAGGCCCGGCAACACCTGCCGGCTTAAGCAATAATACGGGTACCCGCGATACCGGAAGTTCGGGCCCGCCCTCATTGTTAAGGCGAAGGGCCTCCAGGCCTGTTTACAATATAGGAGGAGAAAATATTCCTGTTGTGCTGTCATCCTGTGAAAGACCGGAGGCTGATTACCGGTTTCACGGCCCGGCAGCACCTGTGTCAGCAAGCATTACCCCGCCTTCGCGGTTGACATTACCGGTTTCCGTGCCGGGAGGTTATCCGCTTGCCGGTGCAGATGACTTTCTGGCCGGCGATTTCAATACGGGAGATATTGTTTTTTTGGAAGCACCGGTTTCAAGGCTTGCCGGAAGGTTGCTTGATAAAGCTGCCGCTAATAACAGGACGGTCATAGTTGCTGTTTCTGAAACGGCCAACCCTGTTGAAGAGACGATAAGATTCGCAGAAAGACTTGAAATGGCGAAGGCCCTCAACCCTGTTATCCTCAAGAAAAAATATGCATCAGTCACATCGGGCGACTTCCGGATAATGGCGGCGGCCGACTTCTCTCCCTTGTTTATAGACAGGATGATCGACGGATTGTGGCTTGAGTGCAGTGCCCCCAATATCTGCCGGGAAGATGTTTTAGGGGGAAATGAAGCAGGATCTGCCGTATCGGGTACTGGCAGCGAAGGCAACCTGACTGCCGAAATATCTGCGGCAGAGCTTTCAGGCTTTGCCGTTTCAACAGCTTTTTCGATATTGCAATCCACCCGTGCCCGCATTACGAAAACAGAATTCATATCCTGCCCCTCTTGCGGGCGTACCATGTTCAACATCCAAAAGACACTGGCAGAGGTCAAGAGCAGGACATCCCACCTTAAGGGCCTGAAGATAGCGGTAATGGGCTGCATAGTGAACGGCCCGGGAGAAATGGCCGATGCTGATTACGGTATTGTGGGATCCGGCCGTGCAAAGGTTACCCTTTACAGGAAGCAGTCCCCCCTCCTCCGTAACGTGCCCGAGGAAAGGGCTGTCGATGAGCTGATCTCACTTGTTCGGCAGAGCGGTGACTGGCAGGAGGAGTAACTCGTAGAATGTGAACATTAATGAACGCCATACTGTTCCTGGTAGTACCGGGAACAGTGGCAAACAAGAATCATTAATTACAGCCTGGATCTGTCCGGGAATAATTATAATGCGGACTTGTTGAACCTCATGCCTGAGTA
>SLRB01000147.1 GCA_007131165.1 Bacteroidales bacterium
ACTGGCATACGAGAATCTGGAACCCGGAATTTACATGCCCGGTCTGGCAGACAATATCTATATGATCCCTTATCCCTCAGACGGGGTTCAAGCCCTGCTTGAGAGGATTGAATATATTAATTCAAAAGAAAAAATTGATGTCCTTATACCAAATTTCGATTCTGAGCTTTACACCTTCATGAAATCGGGTAAAAAGCTTGAAGCAATGGGGATAAGGACTTTTTTGCCTGACCTGTTTCAGTATGAAGAAAGACATAAGGCAAACCTGCCGGCTTTCGGGAAAAAGTACAGGGTGAAGGTACCGGACAGTGTTGAAATTTCCAGCATTAATGATGTTTATAACCTTCCGGAGAAATTCGAATTTCCGCTGGTGGTAAAAGGAAAGTTTTACGATGCATATATTGTGAATTCAAAAGAACAGTTGGCTTACTGGTTTGGCAGAATCGCTGCTAAATGGGGGCTTCCGGTTGTTGTTCAGGAATTTGTCAGAGGTACAGAGGTCAATGTAGTGGCTCTGGGTGATGGTAATGGAAATACTATTGGCGCAGTGCCAATGAGGAAACAATATATCACAGATAAAGGGAAAGCATGGGGAGGGATAACCCTTGATGATAAAAACATGCTTGACCTGACCCACAGGTTGATAGCCGAAACAAAATGGCGGGGGGGAATGGAACTTGAACTTATTAAAACGGCCCAACAGGAGCTTTATCTGATAGAGATCAACCCGCGCATACCTGCGTGGGTGTACCTGGCGGTGGGTGCCGGGCAGAACCTGCCCGAGGCTCTGGTCAGGATGGCCCTTGGAATAGAGGTAAAACCATTCAGCTCCTATGCAGTAGGGAAAATGTTTGTGCGTTATTCGTACGATCTGATTGTTGATCTTGAAAAATATGAACAAATCTCCACAAAGGGGGAAATTTAAAGTATCAGGTGTAAAAGATGTTATGAATTTGTAAATGAATTATTATGGGAAAATTGCCTTTTGAAAGGCCGGTAATCAAAAAGCTGAGTGCCGGGATGCCGGGGAAGTTCGGCATAAAAACAGGTGTTGCACCTGTTTCGCATATTGACAATGTAGCAGTCACAGATATTATAAATGAACATGGATCACCGGTTTTTGTAATATCCGAACATACCCTGCGTAAGACTTTCATGGATGCCAAAAGGGCATTTGAGACACGATACCCTAAAGTACGCTTCGCGTGGTCATATAAAACCAACTATCTCAATGCTGTTTGCAGTGTATTTCATCAGGAGGGCGCATGGGCGGAGGTCGTGTCGGGATTTGAATATGAGAAGGCGTTGGCGCTTGGTGTTGACGGTCAAAATATCATTTTTAACGGCCCCGAAAAGACATACCCTGATCTGGTCAGGGCGATTGACCAGGGATCGCTGATTCACATAGATCATTTCGACGAAATGTATATGTTGAACGAAATAGCCGGAGAAACCGCCAAACGGCCCAGGGTGGCCATCAGGGTTAATATGGATACCGGGGTTTACCCTGTATGGGACAGGTTTGGTTTTAATTATGAAAATGGTGAGGCCTGGGATGCGATAAACAGGATTATGGCTTCGGGGAAGCTTGATCTCACCGGGTTACACACGCACATTGGTACATATATGTTATCTGCCGATGCCTATCGCATTGCTGCATCCAAGCTGGCAGAACTGGCTGTGGGACTAAGTCGTAAGTATGGGCAGGGAATTGATTATATAGATATCGGTGGTGGGTTTGCCTCGAAAAACACGCTCAAGGGAGCTTATTACTCGGGTACTGATATGGCCCCTGAATTTGATGATTATGCTGAAGCGATAAGTTCAGGGCTGTTAAATTCATCTTTGAAACCTGAGGAGCTTCCTTTGCTGGTACTTGAAACAGGTCGCGCCCTTGTTGATGATGCAGGTTATCTTCTGGCAACTGTGATAGCCAATAAAAGATTGTCGGACGGGCGCAGGGCAACAATTCTTGATGCCGGTATTAACCTTCTTTTTACTTCATTCTGGTACGATCATCAGGTCAACCCTGCACAGCCTGTATCAGAGCATACGGAAGAGACAACTATTTACGGCCCTCTTTGCATGAACATTGATGTTGTTAAGGAGGCATCGGTAATGCCCGTCCTGAAAAAGGGAGACAATGTTGTAATCAGCCGTGTAGGGGCATACAATATGACGCAATGGATGCAGTTTATAACGGTACGGCCCAGGGTCATCATGATAGATCCGGAAATGAAGGTGCACATTATCAGGGAAAGGGAGAGGCTGGAAACAATTAACTCGCTTGAAAAGGTACCCGGTCATCTGATTAACTTCAGTCTTTGATTATCCCGGCATACTTTTTTTGTCCGCACATATCCAAAGACTGCCGCAGAATAGTTTTATGATCTATAAATCTTATAAACTCCTGTAATGTCAGTTCCTGAAAGGCTATCCCGAATGATTGATAAAGATAATCTGCAACTGTTTGTAAGCGGAGTTCTCAACAGTTATTCCCAGGTATTTTTTTCTGATAAAAAGTCCTTTTCGGTAATACTCCTGGCAGTCACGTTTGTAGATCCTTATGCGGGATTTTACGGACTTATCTCAGTGCTTTTTACCAATTTAGCAGGGCTATACCTCGGGTTCAGCAAAACTTTAATATCGAGGGGCATATATGGGTTTAACAGTCTGCTGACGGGACTGGGACTGGGTATCTGGTTTGCTCCAGGATGGCATCTTCTGCTTATCGTAATACTGGCAGCGGTTCTGACTCTTTTTATATCAATTTCAGCAGAGGGGGTAATAGGTAAGTATGGTCTTCCCTATTTGAGTGTTCCCTTTATTATTACCATCTGGGTTGTCATGCTTGCAACCAGAGACCTGAGTGCTCTTGGCATAAGCCATCGGGGAGTCTTCACCCTTAATGAGCTGTATCAGATAGGAGGCAGCACACTGGTTCGGATATACGAGTTATGGCATCAGGTTGGCCTTCCTCCCTCCCTGCGGGTTTATTTTATCTCACTGGGAGCTATTTTTTTTCAGTTTAATGTGTTATCGGGTGTTATTATTGCATTTGGGTTGCTGTACTATTCACGTATCGCCTTCACCCTTTCACTGCTTGGCTTCTATTCAGCCTTCCTGTTTTACGAAGTTGTCGGTGCAAACCTTGATGAATTGAATTACAGCTATATCGGGTTCAATTATATCCTTACTGCAATAGCTGTCGGAGGTTTTTATACAATCCCCAACCGGACATCATATTTGTGTGTGATATGCCTGATACCTATTGTAGCTCTGCTTACAATGAGCCTGAGTTCAGTATTTGCCGTTTTTTACCTGCCGATATACTCTCTGCCGTTTAATATCATAGTCCTTCTTTTTCTGTATGTTATGAAATTCAGGGTGAAGAATACCAATAATCTTCATACTCTTTTCTACCAGTATAATTCGCCCGAAAAAAACCTTTATTCTTTTCTGAATGAAACCGAAAGGTTTTCCCGTATGCCTGAAGTGCAGATTAGCCTTCCCTTTTATGGACGATGGACAGTTACCCAGGGTTATGACGGCGAGCACACACATAAGGATGAATGGAGGCATGCACTTGATTTTGAAATACTCGATGATGAAGGAAAACCCTACAGGGGAACCGGCGATCATTGCAAAGACTATTATTGTTATGACAAGGCCGTACTGGCACCTGCCGAAGGGACTGTTGAAGAGGTAACAGATGGTGTTGCCGATAACCGGATTGGACAGGTTAACCTTATTCATAACTGGGGCAACACTTTAATAATAAAACACGGAGATCATTTGTATTCGAAAATGAGCCATCTCAGAGATGGATCAATTGTTGTAAAAAAGGGAGAAAAGGTTATGAAGGGGCAGGCGGTTGCACGATGTGGAAATTCAGGGCGTTCACCGGTGCCACATCTCCATTTTCAAATGCAGGAAACTCCATGGATCGGCTCTGGCACCATTGAATATCCGGTTTCTCATTTTATCTGGAAAAACGGACCTGACGACAGCTTCAGGTTTTGTGACATTCCCCGGAAGGGTGAAATTATTACTAATGTTGAGGTTAATCCTTTACTTAACAAGGCTTTTAATTTTGTGCCGGGACAAAAGATTAATATCAGGGAGGTGCGGGATGGGAGGAGTTCGAATATAGATTGGGAAGTTAAAACAAATATATATAATAGATCATATATACAATGCCTGAAATCAGGTTCCATAGCATGGTTTATAAACGACGGAACTATCTGGTATTTTACGTATTATGAGGGCTCCAGGTCCACCCTGCTTTACCGGTTCTACCTGGCTGCCTACAAGATGCAGCAAGGATTTTACAAAGGATTATCGGTAGAAGATCAATATCCTGCCAATCTTCTGTTCTCCAAATTGCTGTTGTTTTTCCAGGATCTGGTAGCACCTTTTTATGTTTTTCTGAAATCTGCCTATCGTGTCAAATATGCCTGGGCTGACAATCCTGTCAACCCCGGTATGATAAGATTGGAGTCTGAAGCCGTCTGTTTTGTCTTAGGGCGTGAAACAAAGAAAAGGCGGTTTATGCTCCTGATAGATAAGGATGGTATAAGAGAATTAAGAGTTACCGGTGGAAATACTAAAATTGTTGCTGAATGGGAAGAATAATTATTATCCTGGTTGTCTCATTCTTTACTTCCGCCTGGCTTAGTTCACAGGATAACCGGGGCTTTGCATATTATGATAAAGTTACTTATGAACTGTACCTTGACAGTTCCTGGGAAAAGCTTGTTAAAACAGGGAAAGAAGCTCTCAGGCAAGGTATTGATTATTATTATCTCAGAATGAGGCTTGGGATAGCTTCATTTGAATCTGAAGACTACTCTGGTGCACAGGAGCATTTCACCAAAGCGCTTGAGTTTAATTCGGCTGATGAAGTTGCAATGGAATATCTCTACTATTCCCTTCTGCATTACGGCAGGGATATCGAAGCCGGGAAGATCGCAAGACAGTCCCCGCCCGCCCTCCGGAGGAAACTTACCGGGAGAACCGGAACTCCGGTGCGGTACTTCTCACTTAATGCAACAACCGGTTTTATTAACGACAGAGATGTTATTGACCGGTTTGATCCGCCTGGCGGACTGCTGGAAGACGGATATCAGTCCGTTACCCGGAAATACAGATCAATGGTTGCAAGCCTGGAGCATGAAGCAGGTAATTCTGCAACAGTAATTCATTCGGCGCGTTATTTTACAAAAGAATATCTTTATTATTCAAGGGAGGGGCTTGAAGATGATATCGCTGAAAACGAGAAGCTAAGGCAGCTGCAATATTATCTTTCAGGAAGAGTCCTTATTGGAAACGGATTATTTCTGGTTCCTGCCATTCATTACATCAGTCTTATAATCCCAACGGAGGTGATTATCGCAGGGAGAGGAGGCAGGACGTTCGTTGCAGAACAGAACACCTACAGACATGACTTTGCCTCTTCAGTCGGGCTGGATAAATATTTTAAAAAGGTCCGGATCGGCGTCACGGCAGGTTTTTCATCTATTAATGAACAGAGGCAGATACAGGGCAGTTTCCTTGCCAGCTGGTTTCCTCTGGGGAATCTTAATCTTTATACTGTTTCCGGACTAACCCGTTATAGTGTTTTACCGGCAGAAGATAACCCCGGAAGGTGGGTGTTCTCGCAGGAGGCTGGCTTCCGTGCCATGCCAGGATTATGGATAGAACTCAGAGGCAAAATCGGCAATATGATGAATTATGCCGCCCCGGGAGCATACTTTATTTATAATGATGCCGGTGTGACCACAGGAGTGTATGGTATATCGCTGATTGCCCCGTTCTTTGACCGCGGCATTGAACTCACTCTTAATTATTCATTTGTTAATTCGGAGAGCAAATTTATATACGACTCAGCCGGATTACATTCAGGAAACAATAACGTTAAATCTGGTTATAACCAATTATCAGGAGGAATCAAATGGATGTTTTAAAACTTATGTTACCTGTTGCGCTGGCTGTGCAACTTTTCATGCCTGTAACAACCCTTGGCAACAACAATGAAAGGCTGATAGAGGCATTCAGAGAAAGCTACAGGCTGGAAAATGAGGGTGAACCTGCGAGGGCTATTGAAGTCTTAAGGGCAGAGTATGAAGAAAAATCTTATGAAATTAACCTGCGTCTCGGATGGCTCTCCTACCTTTCGGGGTCATTTATTGAGTCGGTATCCTATTATAACAGGGCGATAAGTCTCATGCCATACTCCATTGAGTCGCGGTTCGGGATAGTATACCCATTGGCGGCCATGGGTAACTGGGATCAGGTTATAAACCATTACAAGAAAATCCTTACTATCGACCCCAACAATACGGTTGCACATTACAGGCTTGGTGTCATCTACTATAACCGTGAGGATTTTACCACATCTCACCAGCATCTTGAAAAAGTTGTGAATCTCTATCCCTTTGATATTGAAGGGTTGCTGATGCTTGCATGGTGTAAGTACAGGATGCGTCAGTTCAGGGAAGCCAGGGTCCTTTTTGAACGGGCACTGATGCACTCTCCTGACAATGAAT
The DNA here is from genome assembly GCA_007131165.1 of Bacteroidales bacterium. GTDB lineage: Bacteria > Bacteroidota > Bacteroidia > Bacteroidales > PUMT01 > PXAP01. The sequence continues at coordinate 6,549 of SLRB01000147.1, forward strand.
CAGCACTTGAGGGACTGGGTCTGGTAGTTCAGTGATGTACCTTTATTGGAAATATGCTTAACTTTGCAGGTACTGGGGCAAAATTGCATCCTGTATGAGGGATCAGGGTGACAGAAATCATTACTCTGGTCGCTGAACAATGTAATTTTGAACCGGTAAAATTAATTGGTATTATGAAGCATAACCCAGGAAATAAACTTTTCGGTGAATTCCCCCCGGTTCCTTTGAGCGAGTGGGAAGAACTGATTGCCAGAGACCTCAAAGGAGCTGATTATGAAAAGAAGCTTGTCTGGAAGACGATAGAGGGGATCCCTATAAAACCCTATTACACAGCTGCCGATACACAGGGACTCGACCACTTCCGGTCACTGCCCGGCGAGTTCCCGTTCACAAGGGGTAAGAAGAGCGGTATGAATGAATGGCTGGTGCGCCAGGATATCCCCGCGGGCAATGTCGAAGAGGCTAATGTAGCCGCGCTTGATGCGCTTATGAAGGGGGCCGGCTCTGTAGGGTTTATTCTCGACGGCAACAAGAAATATACGCAGGAGGATATCAGCCGGCTGCTGAAGGACATCTGCCTGGCTTCGGCCGAGGTGAACTTCATTACTGCAATTCCCCCCGCCGATCTGCTCCTGACGCTTGATAAAGAGAATATATCCCGGGGTGGAGCAGTTTCAGATCCGCACGGCTCAATAGAGTATGACCCGCTCGGTGTACTGTTTACAACAGGTAATTACCCTTCCGGCGAAGACAATGCTTTCAGACTGGCGGTAAAGCTTGCAGAAGGTTCA
>SLRB01000192.1 GCA_007131165.1 Bacteroidales bacterium
GCATTCAGATGGCAGATGGACCATCTGTATCAGTTTGTAAAACAGATGCAGCCTGATTGTATGATCATGAACAACGCCACAACCCGTTATCCTGCGGTACCACTGCATCCTGTTGATGCCTTGTGTGGGGAGAAGGCCACGGAGGTGCGTGATTTCAAAAGGGTATGGAACTGGCTCGGCAGGGATCGCTATTATCCAATGCAGATAGAGACCACCATGTCGCAGAAGGGCCCTGAAGGTCAGTTTGAAACCGGAAGCTGGTTCTGGCATGAATGGGATGATACGGTTGCTTCTCGCGAACAGGTGCTGGAGTGGCTTGATATTGCCTCTCAAATGGAAGCTAACCTGCTGCTTAATTGCGGCCCGGGTCCGGATGGAAGGCTCAGGCAGATAGATGTTGAGGTTCTTGAGAGTTTGCGGAGGTGATAATCCTTAATGGTGATTATCAGCTCAGGCGCAGGAGCACGTTTTCTTCTTCCTGCAGATGTTATCAGGCTTTTTGATTAAGTTTGTGCTGACGGGTTTTCATTAACAGGTATCAAACATGGTGTATCGCTTGTCAGTCTTACCAGATCAATGGTCAGATACATTTTTTTACAGGTCAGATAACAGTGGAGCTGTGTATACCACCATAGCCCTGGTTTATGGTTTATAAAATTTCTTATTATGCAGATCAACAATTCTCTAAAGTTACTGCTGCTTATTACCGCAGCATTTTTTATTGGGCCCTCAGAGGTCAATGCGAACAACGGCCAGCCGTATGCCGGCCCAACTTGGGCCGGCCTGCCGGATCATAGCGATGATATTCTCAGCGGCCGGGTTGCCAACGCTGTTGAACTGGAAGCGGCTGCGGTTTTTGTCAGCGAAACAGACCAGTCCGCCCCGGTCCGGTCAGACCTGACTGCTAACCTGGCTTCTGACCAGACTGTTTCAGAAGTCCGCCCTGTTTTTGTTGACGGACTGGCTCAAAGGGTTGAGGCCTTTTCAGATCCTGACACCTGGATACGCCACGACCTGTGGGTTGAGACAGAGTTTGATATTGACGGCGACGGCCTGCCCGACCGGATGCACGTTTCGGTTACCCGTCCTCCCCAGACCGAAGAGGGCCTGAGGCTGCCGGTCGTTTACCAGTCCAGTCCCTACTATTCAGGAACCAGCTCTACTGACCGGAAATATTTTTGGGATGTGAGGCAGGAGCTGTACACCGAACCCACTCCACGTAAATTCCCGCCCCCCGCCGAGCGCAGGGTTAACCGCCCGGTGATCTCGAACGCGATGATCGATTTCTGGGTGCCCCGTGGCTTTATCGCTGTGCACTCTTCGGCCCCCGGAACGGGCTACTCGCAGGGTTGCCCCACAGTGGGCACCGATATTGAAGCGCTGGCGCCGAAGGCAGTGATCGACTGGCTTAACGGAAGGGCAAAAGGTTACAGTTCCCCTTTCGGGGATGAGGAGGTCGAGGCATACTGGACCACCGGCAAGGTTGGCATGATAGGGACATCATACAACGGCACACTGACCCTTGCTGCCGCATCAACAGGGGTGGAGGGACTTGAGGCCATAATACCCGTTGCTCCCAATACGTCATATTACCATTATTACCGGTCGAACGGACTGATTATTCATCCTTACGGCTGGATGGGCGAGGATATCGATTTCCTGTATGATTTTGTTCATTCCAATCCCGAGAACCGCGAATACTGCAATCTTACCGTAAGGGATACCGAGATGGCAGAGGGGATGGACCGGGTTACCGGCAACTACAATGATTTCTGGGCAGGAAGGGATCTTGCTGCAAACCTTGAGGACCTGGAAGCGGCAGTACTTATGGCCCATGCTTTCAACGACTGGAACGTAATGCCCGGCCACAGTTACCGGGTAATCGAGGTGCTGAAAGAGATGGGTGTGCCCCACCAGATATACTACCACCAGGGCGGACATGGCGGCAACCCTCCTGATGATATGATGGTCAAGTGGTTTACACGTTATCTTTTTGATGTGGATAATGGTGTTGAAGACGATCCGATAGCCTGGATCGTGAGGGAAGGTGATGACCGTCTTGATCCAACTCCTTACGAGGACTATCCGCATCCGGGTGCCTCAGTTGTTGAATTTTTCCTTAAACCGGGCGCACCGGAAACAGGGGCACTCGTTATGGAAAGGTATCATGGACAGGGCACAGAGACTCTGACAGACAATTTTTCTTTCGACGGCTCTGCGCTTGCACAGGCCGAATGGACCGGACACCGGTTATTGTATTTAACTCCAGAGCTGACAGAGGAGGTGCATATATCGGGAGTACCGTCAGTAACCATAAGGCTTGCGGCGGACAGGCCGGCGGTAAATTTGTCGGTATGGCTGGTCTCGTTGCCGTGGAATGAGGGCAGGAATGCCCGGATCACTGATAATATAATCACCCGCGGCTGGGCCGACCCCCAGAACCGTAACTGCATAATAGAAAGCGAACCCCTTGAACCGGGCAAATTCTATGATATTACTTTTGACCTTGAGCCTGATGACCAGGTTATAAGTGCCGGACAGCAGATAGGGTTGATGATATTTTCGAGCGACAAGGATTTTACGCTGTGGCCCGATCCCGGTGCGGAAATAACAATCGACCTTGACGGCACAACCCTCAGGCTTCCCGTTGTAGACGGACGGGAGGCAGTTAGATTTTTGAGATAATGTTATGTATTTCTTCTGTAAGGAACCGCTTCGCTTTACGATAAAATTTTTTTTCATTTGTCAGTGTTTAATTTTTAATGAAAAAAAATTCATCTACATTTATTAATTAAAACACTTGAGTATGGAGATATTGGTAACACTTTTGATCGGGGCTGTTGCAGGATGGCTTGGAAGTATGATATATAAAGGCAGGGGACATGGCTTACTGGGAAATATTATTGTGGGTATACTCGGGGGTATTGTGGGGTACTGGCTCCTTGGGGAGCTTGGAATTTTCATGGGTGGCTGGCTCGGGGCAATCCTTACCGGGGCAATTGGTGCAATAATTATTCTTTTCCTGTTTAATCTGATCTTCAGAAAGTAAGCCTAATGGGTTTCTATTTGTGAGGATACCCGTCTATTTTTTTATTTTCATTTTGAATCGCTTCGCAATTCGTTTGATCTTGCTCATTTGAATAGAGTGTTTCTCAGTTCCTTCTACGCCAAGTAAAAAGGCGTAAGGGTGCATGAAATCAATGTGTTTGAAAAGTATTCTCACTGTAGCAAGAAACGGAACTATAAGTAGCATACCCGGGATACCCCATATCATGCCGCCAGCAACGAGTCCTGTAATAATAAAGAAAGGGCTTATGTTGACATTGCCACCTACGATATTTGGGGTGAGAATATTGTTTTCGATAAACTGAATAATAATAAATAGTATGATCACCTTGAATGCAAGAATTGGGTCACCCTCTATAAGAAAGGCATATGTAAGCGGCACCAGTCCCCCCAGCAGGGTGCCAAAATAAGGTATAAAATTAAATAATGCCGCAGTTACGCCCAATGGAACTGCAAATTGCATTCCGATAATCACAAGTCCGATTGAGTTAATAAAGAATAGAATAAAAACCACTATGATAACCCCACCCAGGTATCTTACCATCACCCTTGCTATTTCACGCAACATGTTAACCGTTTCCTTCCTTCTGGACCTTCCGGCAACATTAAGCAAAAAATACATAAACTTTGTACGGTAATATAAAAACAGAAAAATATATACAGGCAATAAACCGAATGCCACAATGGTATTGGTTGTGGCGGTAAAGACATTCCTGAGCTGTTCTCCGCCGGCCTCAAAAGCAGAGCTAACCTGCCTGCTGATAGTTTCCGTGATGTTGTTCATTTCCAGGCCAAAATACTGGCCTGCACTGACAATCATTGCAGCCAGGTTATCAATCGCTCTGTCAGCCAGTTCAGTAAAATCAATTGCAAAAGGAGTAATAATCTGGTAAGCCGCGATTATAAATCCGGTAATTATAGCGAGTGTTCCCAATATAACAATCAGATTAGCAACGATACGGGGGACACCCTTAATCTCGAACCATCTGGCCAGGGGATAACCGAGGTAGGCCAGAACAAAACCAAAGGCTATGGGATAAAGAAAGTTCCGTATGGCTATAAGGCCGTAAATAAAAAGAACTATGGCCAGGAGGATAAATGCAGTCCGTTTAACCAGAAGATATCCCTTTTCTGCCTGCGATGGGTAAGTTTTATTATCCATTATAACCAATTATGTATCGAACGAAACAGGAAGAAGTAGCGGCCTGCGCTTACATTTTTCAATAAAAATAATTCAAAATCATTATTTCTGCAACAACAGCTATAAGTGTACCTGATGCCACCTCCGGAAGTTGCCGGGTTTTTCGTGTTTTTTACTGATTATAAATTAATTTTGAGGGTTTAAAAGCGAAATCCAACATGAGCCTGGAAAACCCTGTTGGAGGCATCTCCGAGTATCGGATCAAGGGCCATTTCTTCTTCAGCAACACGTGTTAGTCCGAGATAATATCTTAACCCTATGGTCAAATTCCCAATGTCCAGTTCGATACCTGCCGCCAACCCGGCATCTATACTTTTAAAATGCTCTGTATCGATATCTTCTTCGGCGTCGATCTCTAAGAAATCAAGTATTTCAGCCTGTGTTGCAAAATCTGCATCCAGTATAAAACCTGCATAGGGCCCAACCTTGAAATTCAAACTTTCAGCCAGTGTGTAAACCATCATTACAGGAACATCAATATATTGCATATTAATAAATGTGATTCCATCAATGATCGGAATTCCTGCAAATTCCTCGTCATGTATTATATCCGTTCCTTTGGAGGAAAGCAGCACTTCGGGCTGAACAGAGAAATCTATACCAAATGGGAACCTCATGAATAAGCCAGCGTTAAAACCCGGGCTATTTTCGGTCTTGCCCTCAATTGTAAGGTTAGTGAGATTCAGGCCTCCTTTTATTCCGAATTCAGGTAATCTGTCCATCTGTTGCCCTGATAAGTTTATGCTAAATCCAAAGGCAGCCAACATCAAAACAATAGTCCATTTCTGTGTTCTCATAATTTTTGGGTTTAAAATTTACTAATAGTTTCAAATACCTTATGGTCTTTATTTTTTCAATGAATTCTGAATTATTTGTATTATTTTCACATTACATGATATTCAGAATAGTTCAAAACTGAAAATACCGTTCCACTTTGGATCTCGTATCGGAATTGTGAGAAGATTTACTTTCTGGTCGTTTAAAATGAGGAGTTTAATATTTGCAGCTAAGGTTTTTTTTATTAATATTTTGGATCATTTAAGTACAATACAGGCAGAATATTCTACAAATCGGGTAAAATATCCACAATGCAGATAACGGATATTGTCAAATCAATGAATATTTTTTTGAATACCAGGAATATTGTAAACAGGATCGAATGAAAGCAAAATTGAAGGCAGTCCGTAAAATACTGTTACGCTCGGTCAAAGAGTATAAGAAAGATGATCCCATAAAGCTTGCAGGCACAACTGCCTATTTTACAATATTTGCAGTTGCGCCTATATTCATTATACTTATATCTGTTATCGGGTTTGTTCTTGAAGAAGAAACGGTGAGAGAAAGGATTTTCAATGAAGTTGAATCAATTATTGGTGCACAGGGAGCTGGTTTTATAGAGACAATTGTTGAGAATTTCAGGAACAGGCATCAGACTTTAACAGGGACAATTCTCGGAATCCTGGTATTTCTGATAACGTCCACAACATTTTTTACAATACTGCAGAATTCCTTGAATTTCGTCTGGAGGGTAAAGGCCAAACCAAGGAGCAACCTCCTGAAGGCACTAAAAGACAGGCTGATTTCATTCGGATTGATATTGAGTATTGGCTTTGTACTACTGGTAATGTTTATAGTTGATCTGGCGCTGTCATATTTCACCATTTTCCTTGAAAGGTATATTGATGAATATGCATTTCTCCTGATCAGGCCTGTAAGCATTGTATTTTCTTTTGCAATTCTTGTGTTAATATTTGCACTGATTTACAAATATTTACCTGACACAAAGATCAGGTGGAATGTAACCTGGACAGGTGCAATCGTTACAGCCCTTTTATTCACTATAGGGAGGTATCTGATAGGCCTTATTCTTGGTATGGCTGATATCGGGGTTATGTATGGTGCCGCCGGCTCAGCTGTTGTATTTATCCTTTGGGTTTTTTATTCATCAATTATTCTGTTTTTTGGTGCAGAAATTACCAAGCAGTATGCGATATATTATAATTATGAAATTTTGCCAAAGGATTATGCCGTAAAGATCAGAATACAGGAGGTTGGAGAGAATGACGGCGACTGACTGATAGTGGTGGCAGCCATGTGAAACAATAAGAATAATAATCCCTAATTCTTTTAGGATTTGCAGGGCCGGTATTCTTCAAGTTCTTCCATCAATTTCTTTCTTGAGAAAAAAATCCTGCTCTTTACAGTCCCTATGTTTAAACTCATCTTCTCTGCGATTTCCTTGTATTTGTAACCAGCGGTATACATCTCAAAAGGGATTCTGAGTCTGTCTTCCAGTGAATGAACCTTTTTGGTTATCTCTTCAACAGCAACGCCGGCATCCGGTTTCAGGCCGGCAGGTCCTTTCGTATTGCTTAGAAAGTACAGATCTTTAGAGCGGTCCAGGGTAGTATTCTGTATAGCCGACTTCCGGTAATTGTTAATAAAAATGTTTTTCATAATAGTGAATGTCCATGCCTTAAGATTGGAGTGATCTCTGAACTGTTTTCTATATGTCAGGGCTTTAAGAAAAGTTTCCTGAATAAGATCAAGTGAATCTTCTTTATTATCGGTCAGGCTATATGCAAATCTTGCAAGATTCTTCTCAAGTTTTGTGAGCTGATGATCGAATTCTATTTTCGTCATGTCTATTTAGCTATTACTAAAAAACAGTTTATGAGTTATTTATTAAATCAAAATATATACCATTTGTGCTTTGAGTTATTTTAATAAATGGGAGTTGCGGGACCAAAACCTGTGATCACTTGCCTTTTCAGGTACCCGGGCAGGAAATTGCAGAAGGAGTTACAGGTTTTTTTGAAACAGAGTTGGGGAAAAAATTCTACAAGTGGGTATATTCTCCGGATTGGTTATAGTTCCTTTTCCCGAATCCACTAATCCGGTTAAGTGATTCATGCAGCCTGCAGCAATCCCGGGGCTAATCCGGGCACTGAAAAAGGGGCGGCCGGCAAGCCTGACACATAGTTCCTGTTTTCCGCAATGCAGCACCCTAATAGTATTTGAGGATAATCTTATA
>SLRB01000261.1 GCA_007131165.1 Bacteroidales bacterium
CTTTGACCATGACAGGCTGCTTGAGATAGCAACGAAGATTAACACACTCCCGCCCGGAAAGTCTTTCTTTGGCAAAATAAAAAAACTACTGGATGACCGTAACGGAATGATAAAGAAAAACCGGCTGGATTGGTCAATGGGAGAGCTGCTTGCATACGGAAGCCTGCTTCTTGAAGGGTATCACGTAAGGGTAAGCGGGCAGGATTCTGAACGAGGCACTTTCTCACACCGCCATGCCGCATATGTGCTTGAAGATTCGGACGAAAAGTATTTTCCGCTAAAGCACCTGGCGAACGGACAGGGAAAATTCCACATTTACAATTCTCTCCTTTCCGAATACGGGGTAATGGGTTTCGAATACGGTTATTCACTTGCGCTGCCACGGGGACTGACAGTTTGGGAGGCGCAGTTCGGCGACTTTAACAATGTGGCACAGGTGATCATCGATCAGTACATCAGCTCGGCCGAAGAGAAATGGGGCCTTATGAACGGACTTGTTCTATACCTCCCTCATGGTTATGAGGGACAGGGGCCGGAGCACTCAAGTGCGCGGATGGAGAGGTTCCTGGCAATGTGTGCAAATAATAACATGCAGGTGGTCAACTGCACTACCCCTGCCAACTTTTTTCATGTACTCAGGAGACAGATGCACAGACCGTTCAGAATTCCCCTTGTTATATTTACACCCAAAAGCCTGCTGAGACATCCTGCCTGTGTGTCGGGAATCGAAGAGATGGCCACGGGTTCTTTCAGAGAAGTTATTGATGATGACCTTGCTTCACCTGATGAGGTTAAACAGGTAGTATTCACCAGCGGAAGGCTTTACTACGACCTTGTAAAAAGGAGGGAAGAGATTGGCGCAACAGATTCGGCCATCATAAGAATTGAACAGCTATATCCGCTTCCTGCCGGCCAGATAAGAAAAGTCATCAAGAAATACGGAAAAGCCGAGAGGTATGTATGGGCACAGGATGAACCTGAGAACATGGGTGCCTGGTCTTACCTGCAGAGGGTTTTCAAAGAAGTGAACCTTATGCTCGTTTCAAGGCCGGCAAGCGGGTCGCCGGCAAGCGGACTGCTGGAACTTCATAAAAAAAGGCTTGCCAAGATTCTCGATAAGACCTTCCAGCAGTGCAATTGCGAGCTGCGCAGGACTTATTGCGGACAAAGGTGCGGGCGGTTCGCGATCAGGGAGCTTAATAAAGAGATGGCCAGGTAAGTTAAATTGACTATTTTGCAATTATTTATAAAACAGACTGGAGCCGGCAGGCTAAAAGAAAAGACCAGCAAACAGTAACCCAGGGATTTAAACAGTACACAAAACTATGATCTATCCGGATTGAACCGGCAAGCCCGGGATAACCAGGCAACAAACTGTAAAACAACAAATCGAAGATGATACTTGAAATAAAAATACCATCTCCCGGTGAATCAGTCGCCGAGGTTGAAATAGCCAAATGGCTTGTAAATGATGGCGATTATGTAGAAAAAGATCAGGAGATTGCTGAAATTGAATCGGATAAGGCAACCCTGCCACTGCTGGCTGAGGAGAGCGGTACCATAAGCATCAAAACAGAAACAGGAACAGCCGTAGCTGTAGGGTCGGTGGCATGTACAATTGACACCGAAGCAAAACCGGCCATAGCAGGCCGGGAAAACGGCCATAAAAAGGAAGCCCCGCAAAAAATAGCAAAAGATAGTGGTTCGGCTGCAGCCGACCGGCCAACCGGGAAAAAAAAGGAACCCTCCAAAAAACCGGATGAGCAGGAGGAGCAAGAAACAAAATCCGGCGGCGGGGTTACTGACGAAAGTCCCCGTCAGAAGACTGAAGACCTTGCCGGAAAAATCAGAGTTTCGCCACTGGCCAGAAAATTGTTGGAAAAGGAAGGGATGTCGGTTAACGATGTGATTGCTACCCTGAAAAGGGTTACAAAAGAAGATGTTGCTGTTGCTTCTGAGCTTAAAGGCAAACCTCAGGCTTTTCTCTCTCCTGCTGCAGGTGAGGGTCATGCTGAAAGGAACGTTGTCAGGAAGAGGATGTCTATGCTGAGAAGGAAGCTCAGCGAAAGGCTGGTTGCAGTCAAAAACCAAACTGCTATGCTAACCACCTTCAACGAGGTGGATATGAGCAGTATAATTGATATACGAAAAAAGAACCAGTCCGTTTTCACCGAAAAACACGGTGTCAAACTGGGGTTTATGTCCTTCTTTGCCAAAGCTGTTACAGAAGCACTGAAAACCTATCCCAATGTTAACTCCTATATAGATGGCGAAGATATTGTAACACCGGAATACTATGACATCGGCATTGCAGTACAGACAGAAAAGGGATTGATGGTGCCTGTTTTAAGGAATGTTGAAGCAATGACACTTGCCGGTATTGAAAAGGCCATCATCGAAATTGCTGAAAAGGCCAGGAAGAACAGGATATCGATCGACGACATGGCCGGAGGTACATTCACTATTACCAACGGTGGGGTGTTTGGCTCACTTCTTTCAACACCCATACTGAACCCTCCCCAGTCCGGTATCTTAGGGATGCATAATATAACTGAGAGGCCTGTTGCAGTTAATGGAAAAGTTGAAGTAAGGCCAATGATGTATATTGCCCTTTCCTACGATCACAGGATAATTGACGGTCGTGAATCAGTGGGGTTCCTTGTCAAAGTGAAAGAATTGCTGGAAAACCCGGCAGGAATGCTTTTCAGCGGAACCGATCCGGTAAGGGTTCTTCTGGACATCTGAATCAGCGGACAAGAGTATTGATATCTTCACGGCAGTACATCTTCAGCATTGATTCAGCCTCCTCTACACCCATTTCAAAGGCAGTCCTCAAATCTTCACAGCCCCCTTTCATATCATTGAGATTAATTCGCGATATGGCACGCTGATGGTAAACAACCGGATTTGAGGGATCCAACCCTATTGACCTGTCGTAGTCATTTACTGCCTCCTTGTGCCTTCCCATTATACCCATGGATATACCCCTGTTGAAGTATGCCATGGCGTGCCCGGGATCGATATTCAGCGCTGTTGTAAAATCATCGACCGAACCGCTGTAATCACCATGCATTGCCCTTGCAGTGCCCCGCAGGTAAAAACTTTGTGCATTGGTATCATCAAGGCTGACCGACCTGTTGATATCATCAATTGCATTGGTCGGATCTCCCTGGCGTAGCCACGCCAGCCCCCTGTTCAGCCAACCCCTGGCTTTACCAGGATCAAGTTCAACAGTCCTGGTAAAATCATCCATGGCACGATTGAGATCACCCATGTTGGCATAAGAACTGCCTCTGTAGAAATATGTTTCAGCATCGTCAGGATCATATTCCAAAGCAATGTCAAGATCACTTACTGCTCCGGCATAATCATTGATTCTTCTTTTAAATATACCCCTCTGTTTATAGAGTCCGCTATAACCAGCCTCCATCCCGATAAGCCTGTCATAATCTGCTATCGCACCTATGAAGTTCTCCTGGCTTGCCATTGACGCTCCCCTCAACCGGTAAAGCTCGGGGTTTTCGGGTTCATGTTTTATGGCCATATTGTAATCCTCAACGGCTCCATCAAAATCTTCAAGGCCTGCCCTCAGGGCTCCCCGTTCAAACCAGGCCGGGCTGTATGAAGGGTCTGCCTCAATAGCTTTAGTAAAATCCTCCAGTGCTCTGTCACTGTCGTTAAGCTCCTTATATGCCCTGCCCCTGTTAGTATAGGAAGCTGCAAGCTCATATTCCATACCCAGTGAACGGGTAAAATCATCGGCCGCCCCTTCAAAATTTCCGGTGGCAATCTTTGAGACCCCCCTGTAAAACCAGGCAGGAGCATAATCGCTTTCTTTATCTATTAGAACCGAAAAGAGGCTGACGGCCGTCCCATGATTTTCGAGTGCTGCCTCACACAACGCTTTACCAAACCGGGCATCTGCCATACCAGGTCTTATTCTGACGGCCCTTCCAAAATAGCTGCGGGCATCATCGTACAACTCCCCATTCATGTACTCTGTGCCTTTATCGTAATAATAGTTCGAAAGCGGGATCCTCAGGATCCAGGCCAGGAGAATTACAACAAAGATTGAAACCGGTATAATAATCTTCTTTGACATAAAAGATTTGTTTTTAATATCGGCTCTCAGCCGGATTGTGCACAAAATTAATAAAAAATGTGTTTCATCTGTTTCCTGTACGACACAGCTGTTTCACCCTGTCAACTTCACCCGTTTCTACGTAAATATTCGATATATGTTATGAAATATATTGCTCTTTGATCGATTTGTTTATATTTGGAGGTCAGATATAACAAGGAGTTATTGTCTGCCCGGCCGGTCCGGTAAATAATATAATAAACAAAGCTATATTGCAATGCAGAAAAAAACTGCCGTAATTTTTGGGGCAACCGGACTTACAGGGTCAATTGTACTTAAAAAACTGATCCAGGATGAAAGGTATGAGAAGGTCAAAGTATTTACCAGGTCGGAACCGGAAATAAAAAGCGACAAGCTGGAGATTATAAATACTGAGCTTGAGAACCTGGAACTTTATTCAGATAAGATATCCGGTGATGATGTTTTCTGCTGTCTCGGAACCACTATTAAGAAAGCAGGTTCCAAAGAGAATTTCAAAAAAGTTGACCTGGAATGGCCGGCACTTATAGCCGAAATTGCAAGCAAAAACAAGGTTCCCAATTTTTTGATGATATCATCTATAGGGGCCGATCCTGAAAGTTCGAATTTCTACCTCCGCACCAAGGGTGAAGCCGAAAGAGCAGTCCGGCAGCACGATTTCAACAAGGTAATTATACTCAGGCCTTCAATGTTGCTGGGCAAACGCAGGGAGTTCAGGTTTTTCGAAGAGCTGGGCAAGATTATAATGGTCCCGCTTAAGTTCCTGTTCAGGGGTAAGTTAAGAAAATATCGTCCTATCAATTCCGAAAGAGTTGCCAGTGCAATGATTAAATTTGCCAATATAACCACCAGTAAATACGTTTTTGAATCACACGAAATAGAGCTTTACACGAAGAGCTGAACTGCTGTCTGTTTCCATCATTCCCTTCAGGCACTGACAATATGCCGGCCGTGCCTGATAACAGGGCCTGGAGATATGGGGCAGTTCGTGGCAGCAGTTTTTTATAATACCAAGACCTATGTCAATAAACGAGAAGATAGATTTTCTGAGCCTGGTAAAAGAGAGACAAAGCGACCGCAAATATTCAGACAGACCGGTTGAAAAGGAAAAACTAATGCGTTGCCTGGAAGCAGCCCGCCTTGCCCCTTCAGCGTGCAATTCACAACCATGGACCTTTATAGTGGTGGATGACCCGGAGCTTAAAAATAATGTTGCAAAAGAGACCAGCGGGGGAGTTTTGCCGCTTAACCATTTCACTGCACAGGCTCCGGTGCTGATCACAATAGTTCTTGAAAAGCCGAATATCACCTGTGGATTTGGAGAGATGGTAAAGGACAAGAGGTTCACTTTGATGGATGTTGGGATTGCCGCTTCACATTTCTGCCTGCAGGCTGCCGCGGAGGGGCTTGGTTCATGCATGCTGGGCTGGTTTAATGAGAAAAAGGTCGCGGAGCTTCTCAAAATACCAAAAAGTAAAAGGCCAATGCTCATAATCACACTCGGATACCCGGCCGGGAAGAAGAGAAAAAAGATCAGGAAAAAACCTGAAGAGGTTTTCCGGTACAATAGTTACAGGAACAACACACCGGATTGACCAGGAATATCTTAACCCCGGACCCTGTTTCAAATCATAATAAAAAATGGGTATAAATACTAAATTTGCACTATCAGACAGTATAGAATAAATCTATGCAAAATACAATATACCAACCATTATTATCACTAACCAAAATAACAAAAAATGAAGCAGCTACAGCTTTTTTCTATCTTTATTGTAATCCTTCTTGCAGCCGGATGCGAGCAACCGGCGACAGACGTTAATCCACTTCTGTCCGAATTTGATACCCCCTTCGGGGCGCCGCCATTCGACAGAATAGATGATGAACATTACCTGCCTGCCATTAAGGAGGGCATCAGGCAGCACAAGCTGGAAATTGAAGAAATAATAAGTAACCCCGAACCTCCCTCTTTTGAAAACACCATTGTAGCTTACGACAATGCCGGTGAGCTCCTCAGGAGGGTAAGCCCGGTTTTTGGCGGGTTACGCGGCGCGGAAACGAATCCACGTCTCCAGGAGATAGCAAGGGAAACCACTCCCCTGCTCTCGGCTCACAGCAACGAGATAAGCATGAACCAGGATCTGTTTGCCAGGATACAGAGTGTCTATGAAAACAGGTTTGACAAGGACCTCGACGCTGAACAACTCAGGGTGGTCGAGATGTATTACCGTGATTTTGAACGCAACGGGGCGGCACTGCCTGAAGAAAAACGGAAAGAACTGGCCAGTCTGAATGAAAGAATGTCGATGGTATCACTCGAGCTTAGCGAAAATATGCTTGCCGAAACTAATGCCTTTGAGCTTGTACTCGAAGATGAGGATGATCTGGCAGGCCTGCCCACGGGAGTTGTATCAGCCGCTGCAGAAGCAGCCGAACGTGCCGGACATGAAGGTAAATGGGTAATCACCCTGCATAATCCCAGCAGGATCCCATTCCTGCAGTATTCTGAAAGAAGGGATCTTCGTGAAAAGGTTCTGACAGCTTACGGCGAACGTGGTAATAATGACAACGAAAATGACAACAAGGAGCTGTTCGCAGAGCTGATGCAGCTCAGGCAGCAAATGGCAAGACTGCTGGGTTTTAATAATTATGCAGAATACTTCCTTGAAATCCAGATGGCTGAGAACCCTGATAATGTTTATGACTTCCTTTACCAGGTATGGGAACCGGCCGTGGCCAGAGCCGACAGGGAGCTTGCACAGATGCAGGCTATAGCAGACCGGGAAGGTACCGGTTACAGTCTTGAGGCATGGGACTGGTGGTACTATGCAGAAAAACTGCGCCAGGAGATGTACGAACTTGATGATGATGAAGTAAACCCCTACTTCACAATTGAAAATGTAAGAGACGGAAATTTCATGCTTGCTAACAAGCTTTTCGGGCTCACCTTCGAAAGGAGGCCCGAGGTGCCTGTATACCATGAAGAGGTAGAGGCATATGAAGTATTCGACAATGATGGTTCACACCTGGGTATCCTTTATATTGACCCCCATCCCCGCCCGGGTAAAAGACAGGGAGCCTGGTGCGGAACATACCGTTCAGGAGCATGGGAGAACGGTGAAAGGATCGCACCGATAGTTACCATTGTGATGAACTTCAGC
>SLRB01000352.1 GCA_007131165.1 Bacteroidales bacterium
ACCGCGACCCATCCGGGGTTCTCGCCCGAAAAAGAGAATGACCTCACATTGTCATATGTTGTCTCCTCATCACTATGGAGGTCTATCAGCGTCATCTTATTGGCGGGGGCATCACCGCGGCTTGCCCTCTCCTTCTCCTGTTCGGTGGGAAAGACTGTAAAGGCTACATATCTGGAATCGTGGCTGAATGCTATCGCATTTCCCGCAGTGCCCCCTGTCTCCCCGATCGGGAAGCTCTTTTTGATATCGCTGGTGGTGCTTTGGAGTACCAGTTCCGAATTGCCCTTGTTGGGGCTGTACCAGTATGCAAACCAGCTGCCGTCATTTGAAATGGTGACCGAGCCGCCATGGATATATTTCCATCCGGCAACATCCTGCCAGCGCACAGGCCGCGGTTCTTCAGATGATGCATCTTCCTGATCCCGGCTTAATGAAACTGGTTCTCCGGCATTGTGATACAGGGATGCAGATACTTCAGGGGTATTTGATCCGGCCGCCTGAAGGAAATTATGGCCTGAAAGGCCAATGATCAATGCGGGTATGATCAACCCGCGAACAATAATTTTGAAAAGGTTCATTCGTATAAAGTTTGATTTGAAAATCAATTGGATAATTGCAGACTTAAGCCAAAAAGTGCTGGTTGTTTTTAAAATGCAAGGTAAAAGTAAAAAAAATGTCGTCCAGGCATGAAAAAAAAATGTTAATTATTCAGTACCCTGCCCCGGGGGGTTGAAATAGCAGATAACAGATGACATTTTACTACCCGGCCCCGGGGTAGTTCAAGAATGAATATTAAAGGGTTGTATAGCCTGAGAAGAGGATTACTTACGCTTTTTACCAAAAAAATTTTTCAGTATTGCCGAGCACTCATCCTCCATTATTCCTGATATGATCTCTGTCCTGGGATGGAGCAGGTTTTTGTTGGTCAGGGTAAAGCCCAGCTTTTCATCAGATGCGCCCCAGACTATTTTCCCGATGCGTGTCCAGTATGCTGCTCCGGCACACATTGTGCAGGGTTCAAGGGTTACGTAAAGGGCGCAGTCGTTAAGGTACTTGCCTCCAAGATACCCGGATGCAGCCGTGAATGCCTGCATCTCGGCATGTGCAGTGGTATCGTTCAGGGTCTCTGTAAGGTTGTGTGCCCTGGCTATTATCATGTTGTTGCTCACGATAACGGCCCCCACGGGAACCTCATCCCGCTCCACAGCCTTTTCAGCCTCCTTCAGGGCCTCTTTCATAAAATATGCATCTGAAAATACGGGTGTGTCCATAAATTCCGGTTTTATGCTGTGCCTGCCAATTGTTTTTCTTTCCGGTAAAAGGCAAGTGCAAAAATATTCTTAATTTAGCAAACTAACCAATTATTGCTTTATGTACAGGACACATACCTGCGGAGAACTTAACCTGAGAGATACCGGTAAGGAGGTGATCCTCAGCGGTTGGGTGCAGAGATCGCGAGATCTTGGAGGCATGACCTTTATCGACCTGAGAGACCGTTACGGGATAACCCAGCTTGTTTTTAACATGGAAACAGATGCCCCGCTTTGCAAGGAGGCCAGAAAGCTTGGGAGGGAGTTTGTAATCCAGGCATCGGGCAAGGTGCGGGAACGGTCGAACAAAAACCTGAAGATACCAACAGGCGGTATAGAGATAGAAGTAAACACACTTAATGTGCTGAATCCCTCAAAAGTACCGCCTTTTACAATTGAAGATGATACTGACGGCGGCGATGAGCTCAGGATGAAGTACAGGTATCTTGACCTGCGGCGCAACGTGATGAAAAACAGTCTGGAGTTGCGGCACCGGATGGCAGGTGAGATACGGAAGTACCTTGACCAGCAGGAATTTATTGAGATAGAGACTCCCGTAATGATAAAGTCAACTCCTGAAGGAGCCAGGGATTTTGTGGTTCCCTCGAGGATGAACCCCGGCCAGTTCTATGCCCTGCCGCAGTCACCCCAGATATTCAAGCAGCTGCTCATGATATCGGGGTATGACAGGTACTACCAGATAGTGAAGTGTTTCAGGGACGAGGATCTGAGGGCAGACCGGCAGCCGGAGTTCACACAGGTTGACTGTGAGATGGCTTTTGCCGGGCAGGAGGACGTGCTGAATACTTTCGAGGGACTGGCAAAGCATCTTTTCCAGAAAATCAAGAACATTAGCTTTAACGGGCCCTTTCCAAGAATAGCATTTAAGGATGCAATGGACAGGTACGGGACCGACAAGCCCGATATCCGTTTTGGCATGGAGCTTTTTGAGCTGACAGAGCTGACAGGGGGCCATAATTTTCCCGTGTTCGACGATGCGGAGTATGTAGGGGGCATAAATGCCGAAAATTGTGCCGGGTTTTCGCGAAAACAGATCGATAATCTTACTGAGTACGTGAAAAGGCCCCAGATAGGGGCCAGTGGAATGGTCTGGATGAAATGGAACGAAGATGGGTCATTCAGGTCGTCGGTCGACAAGTTCTATGATCAGGCTGCCCTGAAAAAATGGGCTGAAAAAGCGGGAGCCCGGAAGGGGGACCTTTTATTGATTCTGGCAGGTAAGCGCGTCCATACGCAGGAAGCACTGTCGGAACTGAGGCTTGAGATGGGGCGAAGGCTGGAGCTGCTGAGGGATGACGAATTTGCTCCACTGTGGGTGATTGATTTCCCGCTTCTGGAATGGGACGATGAGACAACACGTTTTTATGCCATGCACCATCCTTTCACCTCACCGCGCCCCGAAGATATACCACTTCTTGAAACCGATCCGGCAAAGGTATGTGCCAATGCATATGACCTGGTGATAAACGGGGTAGAGATTGGCGGTGGATCGGCGCGTATACATGACGGCGAACTGCAAAAGAAAATGTTTGGGCTGCTTGGGTTCACTGATGAGCAGGCAAAAGAGCAGTTCGGCTTTTTGATAGAGGCCTTTACATATGGAGCTCCTCCTCATGCTGGTGTGGCATTTGGGTTCGACCGGTGGGTGGCCGTGTTTGCAGGTTCGGAATCAATCAGGGATGTGATCGCATTCCCGAAAAACAATGCAGGCCGGGATTTAATGATAGACTCTCCTTCGGAGCTATCTGACCAGCAGCTTGGGGAGCTGGGTATCATGGTCGATGAACAAGGTACTGAACAGTGACAGGGAAGATGTATCCCGGCATATGAAGCAAGCCTGGTTGTCAATGGAGCCGGTAATGTGCCCGGCAGGCAACCGGGCAACATTTTTTGAAAACAAAAACTTAAGATTATGAACAACGGACGTCGCAGGTTTTTCAAATTGTTTGCTGCCGGAAGCCTTGGCGCCGGCCTCACTCCCGTCTTCCCCTCCTCGCTTTCGGGTATTGCTCCGGATCAGCCGGTTGAAACAAATATTGCCGATGCACTGAAATTCCCGCGCAATGAAAATTCCATGCCTGGTAAATACCCCGGCAGGGTAGTGAGGGTTGACGATGAAAAATCGATATCAGACGGCACCATCAATGAAGAGGCGGTATATAACATGCTTGACGGAGGCATGCAGAATTTGGGAGATTGCAATGATGTGAGGGACGCCTGGAGACAATTTGTCAGTCCGGGAGAGAAGATAGGCCTCAAGGTCAACCCTATCGGGGGAAAACTGCTTTCGACAAGCCATGCGCTTGTAAGATCGGTCATTTCGCAGCTTGAGCAGTCAGGCATAGCCAGGGATGACATAATGATCTTTGACCGAAGGATGCAGCAACTGAGAGAGACCGGGTTTACCCCGGAAAATTATCCCGGCATTGCCATTGCAGGAACCGAGCATGTTGACGAGAGCGGTTCATATTACGATGAGAACGGCGAACTTTACAGCCTGTCGCTGATTGACAGGGACTGGTATTACCGGGCCGATTGTGAAATGGAATATGATGACTACATGCTCCCGTTCATGGTGAACCAGGGCAAATATTCATATTTTTCCAAAATAGTGACACAGCAACTGGACAAGATAATCAACCTCCCCATAATGAAAAATGCCGGCGCCTCTGTTACGTTGTGCCTGAAAAATCTTGGCTACGGGGTAATAACAAATACAAGCAGGCTGCATGCTGACCTGTGGGCGGAAACCTCGGCACAGGTGTGTGCCTTTCCGCCGGTGCGCGACAAGGTGGTCCTGAATATTGCCGATGGTATAAAAGGATGTTATGACGGTGGGCCTGGGGCCAACCCGCAGTTCTTTACCGATTACAAAATGCTTCTTTTAAGCACCGACCCTGTTGCAATGGATGTGGTGGGATATGATATTATCATCGGGAAACGGATTGAAATGGGCAGACAGGCCGGTTTTTTTGATGTGGGAATGAAAAAGATGGAGCTTGCTGCCGGATACGGGCTTGGGGTGGCGGACAGGGACAGGATAGACCTTAGAAAAATCGTGAAGGGATGATGCGGGATCTACGTCTGATATAAAAAATCTGATGATGGGTAAAATATATTGCATATTGTTTTTGTCATTCAGTGTTGCGTTTGGAGCATGGGGAAACGGTAATTATGTATTCGGAAGCGCAGGGCCTGAATTTTGTATTGAGACCCCTCATCCGGGTATTGGCTCTGCCGGAAATAAGAAAAACAAAATTGCCGATATGCCGGTACTCTCACCCTCCGACCTTCCCGGCGCTTTAATCTCAAGGAGTGATGTCTATGTGGGGGGCGCTTTATGGGGGCTTATAAACGGGGCTGCAGATCTTTATTATGAATACGGGTTTGACAGGATGGCCCTCCAGGAGATTGAACTGGAAGGGGAGAACCTGAGGCTCGAGCTTTATCGTATGGAGTGCCCGGTTGGAGCATACGGAATATTTTCGGTTTCGGTGCACGGTTGTGCGGAAGGCGGTCCTGCCAGCACCGGCTATTGTATAAACCGTTTCCAGTACCAGTTGTATTCCGGGAACTACTATCTGTCAATAATAAACTATTCCGGCAGTGACAAAGCCCGTGAGATTTCATTACTGGCAGCAGAGCTGCTTTCGAACCGTATCAGCGGCCCCTTGGCCGGGCTACCCGGGATGTTCAATAAGCAACCTGTTGCAGGTTATACTGATAACATCAGGCTTATCAGGGGTATTATCGGGGTAAGGAATGTAATACCCGGACTGGCACACCTTTTTGAAACAATAGATGACTTTGAGATATGGCACCTTGGTTTTGAGGATGATGCAGGCCAGCAGGAGATCATGCTTGTAAAATCAAGGGGATCACAGCCCCTGCCTGAGGCCGGGGCTGTTGCAGAGGGAATGAGCATGGCCGGTTATGCTGCCCGGGAGACCGGGGGACAGGTTGTCGCAGTGATGTCGGCCGGTTTCGCGAGGAGCAATGAATTGCTTGACAGCATCTTCATATCACCTTGATACATAATTCAGGAATTCAGGTTTCGGGATCTTCTGCCACCCCTATAAGGGTGGCTGGCGTGGTGCGGTTTATTTTTACATGTACATAATCACCCGGTTTGTACCTGCCGGCAGGAAATACCACTACCTTGTTCTGCGAGGTCCGGCCGAAAAGCTCTGCAGCAGATTTTTTTGAGGTTCCTTCGACAAGCACCTCAAAAATTTTCCCTTTATCCGCTTCCTTGCTCCGGGCGGAGAGCTTGCCCTGCAGTTCAATAATCCCGGTCAGTCTGCGCGATTTCACCTCTTCGGGCACATCGTCAGCCAGATTCCTTGCAGCAACAGTATCAGGCCTTTCGGAGTATTTGAACATAAAAGCAAAATCATAACCCACCTCCTGCATCAGAGACATTGTCTGCCTGTGGTCCTCCTCGGTCTCACTGCAAAAGCCTGAAATAATGTCCGTTGATATTGCACAGCCCGGAATGATTCTCCTTATTGCGTTGATTCTTTCCAGGTAATCCTCCCTGGAGTAGCCCCGGTTCATAAGTTTCAGGATACGGCTGCTTCCCGACTGTACCGGCAGGTGAATATGTTTGCAAATGTTGGTGTTCCCGGCAATGGTCTCCAAAAGGTCGTCGCTGATGTCTCTGGGGTGGGAGGTGGAAAACCTCATTCTTAACGCAGGGTGTCTGCGGGCAGCCATCTCAAGGACTGCGGCGAAACCGGTTGAAGAACCCCCTCCTGTTTTCCACTTGTAGGAATTCACATTCTGGCCCAGGAGGGTTACTTCTTTATATCCTTTGCCGGCCAGGTCGTCTATCTCGCTGATTATCGATCCAGGATCCCTGCTTCGTTCCCTTCCACGGGTAAAGGGGACTACACAATAGGAGCAGTAATTGTTACAACCCCTCATTATCGAGACGAAGGCCGAGATTTTGTTTTTGTCATACCTGAGGGGACTGATATCTGCATAGGTCTCCTCCTGGCTGAGCAGGACATTTATTGCCTTTTGTCCGGTTCCTGCCTCTTCCAGCAGTGCTGGCAACTCCCTGTAGGCATCGGGCCCTATAACCAGGTCTACCAGGTGTTCATTTTCAAGCAGTTTTTCCTTGAGTCTCCCGGCCATGCAGCCTATTACCCCAACAAGCAGACCGGGGTTATTTTGTTTCATCTGCCTGAACACCTCAAGTCTGCCCCACACCCTCTGTTCTGCGTTCTCCCTGATGGAACAGGTATTGATAAGAACGATGTCGGCATGCTCCGGGTGTGAAGTATAGGCGACGCCATTCTCCTGCATGACTGAAACCACAACTTCCGAATCGCTCACGTTCATCTGGCAGCCATATGTTTCTATATATAGCTTCCGGCTACCTGGCGGGGTAAGCAATCCTTCTTGCGGGCTGGGAGATATTTTATTGTTTTTCACGACCATATAACAGTCCGGACCGTGTTGTCCGGCTCAGGAAATTTCTGCAAAGTTACATCTTGCGTATTGAATTACAAAGAAGTCGCAGTATTATGATGGCCAATGGAGTCGTGCCGCAAGGGTTGATGATAACAGCCGGAATGTGATATTAGTGTTTGGTAAAAAAAAACGGAAATAAATTATCTTTGTTAAAAAACGAGCATCATATGTCAGGACATAGTAAATGGTCGACCATCAAAAGGAAAAAAGGAGCTCTCGACGCTAAAAGGGGCAAGATATTTTCACGTATTGTAAAGGAGATTGAGGTCTCTGTAAAAGAGGGAGGGGCCGACCCCGAGGCCAACCCGAGGCTCAGGCTTGCTATTGCCAATGCCAAGGGGGTGAATATGCCCAAGGATAACATCGAGAGGGCGATAAACAAGGCGGACAAAGATCCTTCAAATTTGCAGGAAATGACTTTCGAAGGATACGCACCCAACGGGGTTGCCGTTTTTATTGAATGCCTGACCGACAATCACCTGCGAACGGTTGGCAGCATAAGGGCAATCTTTAACAAAAGGGGCGGGAATCTTGGTACCCATGGCTCACTGGGGTTCCTTTTTGACAGGAAGGGTATAATAACTGTTCCGAATGAGAAGATAGATGATGCCGAGATGTTTGAGCTTGAGGTTATAGATGCCGGGGCTGAGGACATCGAGGTTAACGAGGGGGTCTATTACATTACCACCTCGATGGAAGACTTCGGAAAAGTTCGCAAAAAAGTTGAGGAGATGGGTGTTGAGCCCGAAAATGCCGAGCTGAGGCGCATTCCCAATGACCTCAAGCAGCTCGGTGTAGACGATGCGGTAAAGGTATTGAAGATCGTCGAGGAGTTTGAGGATGACGACGATGTGCAGAACGTCTGGCACAACCTTGATGTTACCGATGAGGTGGCAGAAGCGCTTGAAAAGGCCGGTTGATGGCATAACCGGCAGCAGGCGGATCATATTGCAACCTGACCCGTACAGCCGGCTCCCGGGCTCTCGTGGCTAAAGGTTCAACAGCTGTCCGGCATGCTCTGTCATTTAAAACACAATGACATTCAGACATCCCCCTGGCAAACATCTCATCTGCTATCCCTCAGGTTAAACCTGCCGGTTGAGTTAACTTCCCCGAAAGGGAGGGATTATTACATTTCTGAAACTGATTGGAAACAGGTCAGCTTCACTGTATATAGATAGGCCCGTCAGGCCCGAGGGGAATCCCCAGGTAAACCCAGACTACCACAAGCAACGTCCAGAATATTGTAAGGAATATGGTGTATGGCAGCATTGTAGATATTATGGTGCCTATGCCGTATCGCTCGTCATATTTCTGGGCGAAGGTAACGATGAGGGCAAAGTAGCTCATCATGGGGGTTATCAGGTTGGTGAGCGAATCGCCTATCCTGAAGGCCGCCTGCGTAATGCCCGGATGGTAAGGGTTGTCGAGCAGCATCAGCATTGGTATGAATACCGGTGCAATTATGGCCCATTTGGCCGATGCGCTTCCCATGAACAGGTTAATGAATGCCGAGAGAAACACGAAGGCGACGATCAGCATCGGGCCTGTAAAACCTATATCCCTGAGTCCGCTTGCCCCCTTTATCGCGATGATCAGTCCCAGGTTGCTGTGGTTGAAGAAATAGACAAACTGGGCGGCGAAAAAAACCAGCACTATATAGCCTCCCATACCCGACATCGACTTGATGATATGCTTCATCAGGTCTTTGTCATTTTTGATCGTGCCTGTAATACGGCCGTAAACCAGGGCGGGGATGAAGAAAAACAGCAGGATGCCGATTATTATGCCGTCGAAAAACGGGGAATGGAGTACGGAGCCGGTTTCGGGATCCCTGAGCAGTCCGTTCTCAGGTACTACTGTAAGGGCCATCAGTATTACGAAGATCAGTGTGGAGATGCCTGCCCACCTGAGCCCCTTCTGTTCTTCGAGGGTCAGCTGCTGAATTGCAAACTTCTCGGTCGTCCCCTCGTATTTTCCGAGCCTTGGTTCAACAACCCTGTCGGTTACCCAGGTACCCACAAACAATACCACGAAGCTCGAGGCGATCATGAAATAGTAATTGACCGCGGGGTTGACCACCATGTCGGGTATAATGAGCTGCGCCGCTGATGTTGATATGCCGGCAAGAATCGGGTCGACCGAGCCTATGAAGAAGTTGGCCCCGAATCCGCCGCTAACACCGCAAAAGGCGGCGGCCAGTCCTGCCATGGGATGCCTGCCCAGGGCATGAAAAAGCATGGCGCCAAGCGGGATGAGAATTACGTAGCCGGCTTCAACTGCCAGCCCGCTGATAATACCTGCCAGCACAATGGCCATTGTGATAAGCCTGGGAGGAGCACTGAGCACGAGCGACCTGATCATTACTGCGAAGAGCCCGCTTCCCTCTGCCAGTCCGATACCCACCATTACGACAAGCACGTATCCCAGTGGCGGGAACCTCAGGAAATTGGGCAGGATATTGGTGTATATCCACCTTATGCCGTCGCCGCTCAGCAGGTTGTTGACGGTAACAACGCTGCCGTCAACCGGGTGTACTGCAGAGGTGCCCAGCCACCAGGTAAGGGTTGACAGCAGGATCACTATCAGTGCCAGCAGTGCAAAGATGGTTGCAGGGTGGGGGAGCTTGTTCCCGATTATTTCAATATAGTCGAGTGACCTTGTAAAGGCCCTTGAAATTACTGATCTGGTTTTTCTGAGGAAGCTCATTGTTTATCGGTTTACGGTTTTTTTTACAGTCGAAATATACATGAATTTTTTTCAGCTTAAAATACACACCGTCAAGATGAAAAAAAATTAATGTTAAAACGAAGCGGTTCCTCCTGTTAGTCAAAAATTTGGCTTCTTTTTTTTGCAGGAGGAACCTGCATCAGACTACGTCAGGCAAGATAAAATGTCGCATTTTATCTTGCCTGACGAATTCCGGTGGGGCTTGAAATATAATAACCGTAGATGTGAAAGCTTTTTTTTAAATGAAAAAAATGCGTATTTTGAGAACCAAAATATTATAATTCATTTCAGATGAAGGTTTTTACCAGGTTACTGGGATACTTAACTGCGGCGGCGCTTGTTTCATGTGCCGGACTGGAAAGTATTGAGGTCGGCGAAATTGAGGATATGAATTTTAACAGGTTTGGCGACAGTTCAATCGAATTTGAGGTGGTAATGCCAATTGAGAACCCTTCAGGGTTGCGTTTCAGAATAGTTGATGTAGACCTTGATGTATATATCAATGATGAATACCTCGGGAAGATTAGAAATGTGGATAATGTACTTGTACCTTCAAGGTCTTCAGAATTGTACACCTTTCCGCTGAAGGTTGAGTTTTCCAATATTCTCCGTGGTGCAGTCACGATGTTTAATTTTTTCCTCGACAGGAAGGCATACATCGTGGTAAAGGGCGATATTAAAGTCCGTTCATTTCCTTTTACAAGAAGTGTCCCGGTTGAAGAAAAAACAATTCTTCAGATGGAAGGCCCGTAAATATTGTTGTCAATAATTCTCCCGGGATATAATTTACATCCTGCCTCCGGGCAAAGCATTTGGTTTTTATCCGGGTATATATTTATTTTGCACCATCTCCGTTTTAATATTGAAAGTATTTTCAGGTTTTTTTTAAGGGTAAACCATTTAAATTACAGCTGTATAACTATTTTATGAGACTGTTACCGTTTATAGTTTTGCTATTGATACCATATCTTGGTGTGTTTGCCCAGTCTGGTACCGATCAGGAAACCGGCGCCGGCAATAACCGTGGCAGGCTGGTTCTGAACCAGGATGACCGCATTGATGAGCTTGTGAGGCGTCATATAGAGATTAACAGGAAAGAGGAAGGCATGCCTGGTTACCGGATCCGGATTTTTTCCCAATCAGGGCAGGGAGCACGCCAGAATGCAACCACCGCACGAGCTGAGTTCTTCAATAAATATCCTGATGTAGAAACTTACCTCGACTATGACCCGCCAAATTTCAGGGTTTATGTGGGTGATTTCAGAACAAGAAGTGAAGCGTTGAAGATGCAGAGGACGATACGGAGTGATTATCCATACTCGTTCATTGTAAGCAGCCGTATCAACCTCCCGCCACTTGACTGAGACTTCATCAAATCAAAACTGACAGATGTCTGACAATATTAAGCATGAATGCGGAATTGCGCTTATCAGGCTGCTGAAGCCACTTGAATACTACCATGTTAAATACGGGTCATGGAGGTATGGCATTAACAAGCTCTATCTGCTGATGGAAAAACAGCACAACAGAGGCCAGGACGGAGCCGGTGTTGTGAGCATAAAGTTTGACCTTTGCTCGGGTAAGCCCTATCTCTTCAGGTACAGGTCGAATTCACAGTCGCCGATCAATGATGTTTTCAGCAGGATTAATGACCATTTCAAGATCGCATATGACAAGGATCCGGCCCTGATTGAAGATCCTGCCTATGCTCGTGATCATTTGCCCTTTGCCGGTGAAATATACCTTGGGCATCTGCGCTACGGCACATTTGGTAATACAAGTATAGAGCACGTTCACCCGTTTATGAGGGAGAACAACTGGAAATCAAGGAATCTTGTGCTGGCCGGCAATTTTAATCTTACAAACACAGATGAATTATTCAGAAAGCTGATTGAGCTGGGCCAGCATCCCAAAGCCTATGCGGATACTGTGACAATTCTTGAAAAGGTGGGCCATTTCCTCGATGAGGAGAACCAGCAGTTATTCAGGAAGTACAAGGATGAGGGCTATACCAACCGTGAGATAAGTGGACTTATTGAAACAAACCTTGATGTACACAAGGTGCTGGAAGTTTCAAGCAAGGACTGGGATGGTGGTTATACAGTTGCCGGAATTATCGGTCATGGCGACACATTTGTAGCCCGCGATCCCTGGGGTATCAGGCCGGCTTTTTATTATAGAGATGACGAGGTAGTTATTGCAGCCTCAGAAAGGCCTGTTATACAAACAGTAATGAATGTTCCCCTGAGTAGTGTAAAAGAACTCGAACCCGGACATGCCCTGCTGGTAAAAAAGGATGGCCGCATAATTGATAAAATGATAAGGCCTCCCCGTGAAAGAACTGCATGTTCATTTGAAAGGATATATTTTTCCAGGGGTAGTGATGCAGATATTTACAGGGAAAGGAAAAAGCTTGGAGAATTGCTTACTCCACAAATACTTGATGCTGTTGACCATGACCTTAAGAACACAGTATTTTCCTATATTCCCAATACTGCTGAATCTGCCTTTTACGGGATGATAAAGGGTATCGAGAATCATATGCTGGAAGAGAAAACCCGGCGGATAGTAAATGAGAGGGACAGGCTTTCTAAGGAAGAGATTGCCGGTCTGATTTCTGCAAGACCCAGGGTTGAGAAGATTGCCATAAAGGATGTGAAGCTGAGGACATTCATATCACAGGAAAAGGCACGGGATGATTTGGCAGGTCACGTTTATGACATCACATATGGAACAATCAATGAAGGTGTAGACAATCTTGTAATTATTGATGATTCAATTGTAAGGGGGACAACCCTGAGAAAAAGTATTTTAAGGATTCTTGACAGGCTGGGGCCCAAGAAGATCGTTATTGTTTCATCCTCTCCCCAGATAAGGTATCCCGACTGTTATGGGATTGATATGACTAAGCTGACTGATTTTGTTGCTTTTCATGCGGCAATTGCACTATTGAAGGAGTCGGGAAGGCAGGAAATTATTGACCGGGTCTACAGACTCTCCAGGGAACAACAACAACTTCCCAGCGAACAGATAGTCAATTATGTAAAGGAGATTTACAAGCCGTTTTCGCCGGAGGAGATTTCTGCCCGGATTACTGCTTTGCTCAAGCCTGCTGACCTGAAAGCGGATGTGGAAATTGTTTATCAGACCATCGAAAACCTGCATGAAGCCTGCCCTAATGACAAGGGGGACTGGTATTTTACAGGGAATTACCCTACCCCGGGGGGAAACAAGGTGGTGAACACCTCCTTTATAAACTACATAGAGTCGCGCGATCAGAGATCCTATTGAGACAGCCCGCCAAGTTATCAAGAGATCCTACTGAGACAGCCTGGTAAATTTTCAATAAGTAACGACATTGTTCCCGGCAAATGCCCCGGGTAAGACCAGTCCGGTTAATGATGGCAGACCGGTCAGCGGCAGGAGTTTTTCAGTGCCTTTTTGATATGAAGTATTTAACCCTCTGATAGGTTGAAACGTGCCTGTTAACCTTCTTTTCGTAAAGATCGCTCATTGTGATCATTATACCCGTTTCTTCTACGTTTCCGAAAGCATCATTGATAACCGTCCCGAACACCTTCATTGACGGGGATAGATTCATATATGCATTGATAAGTGGCGGGATCACTTCAGAATGGCTTCTGACGTACTGCGACAGTTTTTTATAGTCTTCCTTGTAATCGTTTCCGTTAAATGTATTTTCGAGGGCCGGAATATCCATGTTAAGCTCAAGCGGATCTTTGGGTCTTACCAGCTCGTCGGGGTCGGGAAAGTATTTGTGCAGAAAGAAAAGGATCAGGTTTCTTGCCTCAGGGTTAAAACGCCGGTACATTGTTACCTTACCAAAAAAATATTTCATTTTTGGATTATCAACCATTATGGCACCAAGGCCGTCCCACAGGTTGTCAAGTGCAAACAGTCCCTTTCTGGCTCTTGCGGTGGACTGGTATGCTGGCTGGACAAATGAGCGTCCAAGTTCGATCAGATAGGGCAGATAATCGGCAACGAACTGGTCGGAGAACCTGAATAGTCGTGACGTGGCGAACCTGTCGGTGTTAACTGGTTTGTCTGCCGGGGGTATATAATACCGGTAACCACCTAATATTTCACGGTGTTTAGGATCCCAGACTATCAGTTGTTTATAGGGCTCGTCGGACGTATCAAACCGGTCGAGGTCGAGTTTTTTCCCGGTTCCTCCTCCTGCCCGCCTGAAACTAAACTCCCTTAATCTCCCTATTTCAGTAATTATGTTCGGCGAATCAAAGTGGTCGACAATGTAAAGCTCATTGCCGGCATTGTTTGTCTTTCTGACAAATTTGGAAGGGCTGAGCTCTTCCTCGATTTTGTCCGGACTTACTGGAGCTATGATCGGTTCCATACAAGAAGCAAAGATTAGTATTGTCCGGTTTATTGTTTAAAATTTGCCTGCACCGGACTGCTAAAATAATATTTTTTTCGAACGGATGTTAAATAAGGTTCGAAAAACTTATCAACTTCACTTTTGTCCCAGCCGGTAAACCTCCGACTTGACCTCTTCTGCCCACTCATTCAGCGATTTGGATTTATCGAAATGGCTCCATGGTATTGGCTTGCCAATAGTTACATTTATCTTTTGGCTGCTTTGCCTGAACATTTCATCAGGCAGGTAGAACATCTCGATATTGGCCTTGATGCCAACCATTTTGCGAAGATTGGCCAGTTGATAAAAGAACCTGGAGTTTTTACCGTCAAAGTGTACGGGAACTACGTCACGGTTGTGTTCAATTGCTTTTTTTATGAAATTTTTCTTCCATTCAAGATCGGCAATAACTTTTCCCTGTTTCCTTGAACATATGCCGGCCGGAAAATACAGGACCTGGTAGTCAGACCTGTACAGGTCTTCTATTTTTCTTACATATTCAGTTGACTGACGTCCGTGTTTGTTTACGGGAACGAAAACCGGTTCAAGGTTTTTCAGGTTAAGCAGTAGGTCATTGACTATAAATTTGACTTTCTTGTGGTATTTACCGATAATGTCGAGGAAAACCATTCCATCCAGCCCTCCAAGCGGATGATTTGAAACAAATATGTGCCTGCCTTTCAATGGTATGTTTTCTTCGCCCTCTACCGTGTAGTCAATATTCATATGCTCGAGAATCGCCCTTACAAATTCAAGTCCGTATTTATCACTGTATAGCTCAAGGGCTTTGTTAATTTCATCCTGATGTATTGTGCGTTTTATGTAACCCAGTATGAAACCCGGGAGCAGCTTGTAGAGCCGTGGATTTTTTCTTTTGAATATCTCGTCAACATCTATTCTGACCTGGTCCTTCATGTTTCTCTGTTCATCGATTGTTGTTCTGATTGTTTTATAAATGTAAAAATACTAAGAATTGAGAAAAAAGTTATTAACAAAGTGGTGAAAAATGGGGTAAAGTGGTTGAAAGTGGATATTTTTTGTTTATTTTTACCTATTGAACCCGCCGGTACTTTATGGCGGGCAGGAAAGATGTGAAAGTGAGTTATTTCTGCAGTCGCATTTTCTCATAATATACCGGGGAGTGCGAAGCAGATATTTATTATAATATGAACATGGCAACCTTCATTGGCGATTATACGTGCAGAGTTGATGCAAAGGGCAGGGTAATCCTGCCTGCAGCATTCAAAAAGCAGATGCCGGCTGCGGCCAATGACAGGTTCGTTGTTAAAAAGGACGTTTTTGAAAAATGCCTGGTTCTTTTTCCCATGGAGGAATGGAACAGGCAAAACTCTATTATCCGCTCCAGAATCAATCCCTACAACAGGGAGCACAGCCGTTTTCTCCGGGGCTTTTATAAAGGGACAGCAGAGGTGGTACTTGATGCCAGTAACAGGATATTGATACCCCGACGGCTTCTCGATCAGGTAGGAATTGACAGCGAGGCTGTCCTGGCAGGCCAGGACGGGAAGATAGAGGTCTGGAGCAGGGATCTCTATGACGAACAGGCAGGCGAGGCTGATAATTTTGCCGCGCTTGCGGAAAAAATTATGGGTGACACTGATAGTAATACATAAGTTATGGTTTACCATAAGCCTGTTCTTCTGAAAGAGAGCGTTGACGGGTTGAATATTCGTCAGGGGGGGACTTATGTTGATCTTACTTTCGGTGGTGGCGGACATTCCCGGGAAATACTTTCCCGGCTCGATGGCGGCAGGCTTATAGCCTTCGACCAGGATGCAGATGCCGAGGCTGAGGCCGGCAGGATATCTGACGGCAGGTTCTTGTTTATAAGAAGCAACTTCAGGTTTTTTCGCAATTTTCTCAGGTATCACAAAATCGATCTGGTTGATGGAATATTGGCAGACCTGGGTATTTCATCCCACCATATAGATGATCCTGAACGCGGCTTTTCGTTCAGGTCTGACGGTATACCCGACATGCGTATGAACAGGGATTCCGGCATCACGGCCGTTGATATTCTGAATAGCTATAAACCAGAGGATCTCGAGAGGATATTTAAATTGTATGGTGAAGTTCCGGGAGCGGCAAAGGTTGCACGGGCGATTGTTCAATGGCGCGAAAAAAAACCTTTTTCAACTATGGAAAGTTTTCTTGGGGCGGTTTCGGGATTAATTCCCAGGCGACATGAGAGCAAGTATCTTGCCAGGATATTCCAGGCATTGAGAATTGAAGTCAATAACGAACTGGAGGTTCTGAAACAGATGCTTTTGCAGGTATTGCTCAGCCTGGACAGGAATGGACGGCTTGTTGTCATTTCCTACCACTCCCTGGAGGACAGGATGGTAAAGAATTTTATGCGTACAGGGAAACCTGAAGGAGGGCTTGACAAAGATTTTTTTGGTAATCCGCTCGTACCTTTCAGCATGGTTACAAGAAAGGTAATAACACCGGGTGATGCAGAAATAAAATCAAACAGCAGGGCAAGGAGCGCCAGGCTGAGAGTAGCAGAAAGAAATTAAAAAATTCAGGATGTTGAGAACTGAGCATGATTTTGAGTTAACGGAAACCGGACAGGATACGAAGAAAGAAAAGGGGAATGCCTCAGTCCGCGATTTTATGGATGGGAGTGTATTGACCCGTGATTTTGTCATGAAGCAATTGCCCTTCATAATATTCCTGGCAATCCTTGCTATCCTGTATATAGGGAACCGTTATCATGCCGAGAAACTTGTCAGAAGGAGCGGCGAACTTCAGACAGAGCTCAGGGAGCTTCGCGCAGAGGCAATAACGGTTTCGGCCGAGCTGATGCACCTGAGCCGTCAGTCGGAGGTGCTTAAGCTATTGGAAAAAAATAATCTTGATCTGGCTGAATCACTTGTGCCGCCTAAAAAAATAGTTGTTGGCAGGAAACGAAGATAGAAGCTGGTAATAAACAAGGATAGTGCATGTCGGTAAAGAAGGATATATTGTGGAGGGTAGCCCTGGTCTATTTCGGCATACTCCTTTTTGCTTTTGTCATTGTTGGCAAGACCCTATATATACAGTTTGTTGAAGGGGGTATGTGGCAGGAAAAAGCGAGCCGTATGACGATTCGTGATATAACAATAGAACCTAACAGGGGCGACATATACGCGTCGGGTAACCGGTTGCTTGCGACTTCAATGCCGTACTACGAGATCAGAATGGATCTCAGGGCAGCCGGGATGACCGACAGGTTGTTCAATGAAAATATAGATCAGCTGTCAGCTGCCCTTGCAGTGATGTTCAGGGACAAAAGTGCTGCTGCATGGAAGTCTGAGCTGGTACAGGCCCGCCGTGAATGGAAGAGGTTCCACCTGATTGGCAGGAGGGTGTCTTATGATCAGTTAAGGGAGATCAGGAATTTCCCTTTGTTCAGGATGGGGAGGAATACCGGTGGACTGATTGTGCTGCAGGACAATCAGCGGGTTCAGCCTCATGGGAATCTTGCGTCAAGGACTATCGGGTATACAACTAAGGGAGAGACAGGAAATATAGTAGGAATTGAAGGAGCATATGACAATCAGTTGAGAGGTGTGGAGGGCCTTAAACTGATGCAGAGAATATCGGGAAATGCATGGATGCCTATTAATGACAGGAATGAGGTCGAGCCGCGCGATGGGCTCGATATTGTAACTACCATCGATATAGATATTCAGGATGTTGCCACTAACGCGCTGCTCAGGCAGCTGCTAACGCACAGGGCAAACCACGGAACCGCTATCCTGATGGAAGTGCAAACCGGCGAGATAAAAGCTATTGCCAACCTCGAAAGAAACAGCAGGGGTGGATATTCCGAAACTTACAACTATGCCCTGGGCGAAAGCAGTGAACCTGGTTCAACATTTAAACTGATGTCATTGCTGGTTGCTCTTGAAGATGGATATATAAAACTGGAAGATAGCGTAGATACCGGCACGGGGGAGGTTTATTTTTATGATCAGCGAATTGCAGATGCCAGAAGGGGAGGGTATGGCAAAATTTCCGTGCAGGAAGTATTTGAATTATCATCCAATGTAGGCGTAGCAAAGCTGATAGACAGGTTTTATAATGGCAGAGAACAGGAATTCATCAACAGCCTTTACCGGATGAACCTAAATCAAAAGACCGGTGTTGAAATACGCGGTGAGGGCAGGCCTGAGATAAAGCACCCGGGTGACAGATTATGGTCGGGAATATCATTGCCGATGATGTCAATAGGGTATGAGGTCAGGATGACACCGCTGCAAATACTGACCTTTTACAATGCGATTGCCAATAACGGCAAAATGGTAAGGCCCAGGTTTGTTTCTGCACTTAAGCACCACGGCAATATAGTGGAAACAATTCCTGCCAAAGTGATCAACCCTTCGATAAGTTCTCCCAATGCAGTAAGAAGTGCGAGAAGGATGCTTGAGGGGGTTGTTGAGTCTGGAACTGCCATGAACCTGAAAAATGCCAATTACCGGATTGCAGGGAAAACAGGCACGGCACAAATAGCTCATGAAAAATACGGGTATGTAAGGGAATCAGGGGTGAGTCACCAGGCATCGTTTGTCGGTTATTTCCCGGCCGACAATCCGAGGTATTCCTGTATTGTGGTGGTTAACTCTCCATCCAATAACATATATTACGGCAACCTTGTTGCAGGGCCTGTATTCAGGGAGATAGCCGATAAAGTATATGCAACCAGTCTTGATATGCATGAGCCTCTTGTTGCCAGGAACCATGTGGATTATGACCCTCCTTTCTCCAAATCAGGTAATTTAAGAGATCTTGAGCTGGTTTTTGGCCACTTTGGGGTTCCTAGTAAAAACAATGGTGATGGGGCCGAATGGGTTACCACAACAAGAAGGGATTCTTTTGTCGAAATGAGCGGGAGAAATTTGCCTGAGGAGTTTGTGCCGAATGTTGTTGATATGACACTCAGTGACGCTATATACCTATTGGAAAACAGGGGGTTGGTTGTGGAAGCGAGAGGCAGGGGGAAGGTGAATGCTCAGTCAGTTCTGCCGGGAACACCGGCTGTTGCAGGAAGGAGAATAGTTCTTGAAATGAGTATTAATTAAATAATGACAAACTGTGCACAGGCTTGATGAATTACTGAAGGATGTTGATTATATACGGATAGAGGGCGATGCCGGTGTGATTGCCGTAAACCTTGAGTTCGATTCGCGCAGGATCTCTGCCGGCAGCGTATTTTTTGCAGTCAGGGGTGCCAGTCATGATGGCCATGCATTTATTGATAATGCTGTATCGGCTGGTGTATCGGCGGTTGTATGCGAACGGCTTCCCGGCGCACTGAAGGAGAATGTTTGCTATGTACAGGTGCCCGACAGTGCTGTTGCCCTTGGAATGATGGCTTCTGCACATTATGGGCATCCCTCACGCAGGCTGATGCTTACAGGGATAACAGGTACAAATGGGAAAACCACTACGGCCAGCCTGCTTTACAGGCTTTTCAACGAAATTGGGAAGCGTTCCGGACTCATATCGACAGTAGGCTATTATATTCATGAGAGGAAGATATCAGCTACTCACACAACCCCCGATCCGGTTACTTTGAACAGGCTCCTCTCAGAAATGGCGGATGACGGTTGTGAATACTGCTTTATGGAGGTCAGCAGCCACGCAATTGATCAAAAGCGCATCAGTGGCCTGCATTTTACCGGCGGTATCTTTACCAATGTAAGCCACGATCATCTTGACTACCACAAGACCTATGACGAATACCTCAGAGCCAAGAAGATGTTCTTCGACGGCCTGGATAACGAAGCATTTGCACTTGTCAATAGGGATGACCGGCGCTCAGGGTATATGGTTCAGAATACCAGGGCCAACGTAAAAAGCTTCGCCCTGAAAACAATGGCCGATTACAGGGGAGCTATTATTGAAAAGGATGTGGCCGGCATGCTGCTTGACCTTGACGGCAGCCAGGTATGGGTTAAACTTATAGGCAACTTCAATGCTTACAATATTCTTGCAGTTTATGCCGCGGCAAATTTACTTGGTGCCGGCAATGATGATACTTTGAGGCTGATCAGTAGCCTGACCCCTGTTGAAGGGCGTTTTGAGACAATACGGTCTGATGAAGGGGTTACAGCCATTGTAGATTATGCACATACGCCCGATGCGCTTGATAATGTTGTGAATACCATAAGGCAGATGATGGGAGGGAAATCAAAGCTGATAACTGTTACAGGTGCCGGAGGTGACCGCGATAAGGGCAAACGGCCCGTAATGGCCGCAATTGCTGCCCGGAACAGTCACCAGGTAATCCTTACATCTGATAACCCGCGCTCGGAAGATCCCGAATCAATAATTAGTGATATGCTCAAGGGTATTGATAAAACCGACATGGGAAAGGTCCTTTGTATTGCCAACAGAAGGGAGGCAATAAGGGCTGCATGCCGGATGGGACAAAAAGGTGATTTTGTACTGGTTGCTGGTAAGGGGCATGAAACATACCAGGAGATTGAAGGAGTGAGGCATCATTTTGATGACCGTGAAGTAGTAAGGTCGGCTTTTTCTGTTGCAAATAAAAAAACCGGATAATGCTGTATTATCTTTTTGACTGGTTACAGGATATTGACTTTCCGGGTTCGGGAGTATTTTATTACATATCCTTCAGGGCCTCAATGGCAAGTATTTTATCACTTGCGATCTCCCTTTTATTTGGTAAAAGGATAATAGTATTCCTTCAGAAGCAACAGATTGGCGAAACGGTGCGGGACCTTGGTATTGCCGGTCAGATGGAAAAAAAAGGGACTCCGACGATGGGCGGGCTTATTATACTGTTGTCAATAATAATCCCAACCCTTCTTTTCGGCAACCTTGGCAATGTTTATATTATTCTGATGCTGGTTACTACTGTCTGGCTTGGTATTGTAGGGTTTGCCGATGACTATATAAAGGTATTCAAAAAAGACAAGGCAGGGCTCAGTGGAAGGGTGAAAATCATGGGACAGGTGGTTATTGGATTGATAGTAGGGGTCACAATGCTGGTAAGCGATGATATAATCGTAAGGGAAAAAACTTTGAAACCGGAAGGAGAAATAAGGGTGGAACCGGTTGAGGAAACCGGAATGCCCCCGCGGCATCATGAATTTGTTACAAGAGATGTTAAAAACACCAAAACCACTATACCCTTTCTTAAAGAGAATGAATTTGATTATGCCTACCTTCTCTGGTTTCTTGGAGACAAAGCGGTTAAGTGGAGCTGGCTGGTGTTTATTCCCTGTATCATACTCATTGTAACGGCTGTGTCAAACGGGGCTAATATGACAGACGGACTGGACGGACTGGCTACGGGGCTTTCGGCTATTATAGGCACCACCCTCGGTATCCTTGCCTATCTATCCGGAAATATAATTTATTCTGACTATTTGAATATCATGTATATACCCTACACAGGCGAAATGGTTATCTATATGGCCGCGTTTGTAGGTGCGCTTGTTGGTTTTATGTGGTACAACTCCTACCCGGCACAGGTTTTTATGGGAGATACCGGCAGCCTTTCAATCGGAGGCATAATTGCTGTTTTTGCCATTCTCATCAGGAAGGAATTACTTATCCCGGTTCTGTGTGGAATTTTCTTTGTAGAGAGCCTGTCGGTTATTATCCAGGTCACCTGGTTCAAATATACTAAAAAGAAGTACGGAGAGGGCCGCAGGGTATTCAGGATGGCCCCCTTGCATCATCACTACCAGCTTAAAGATTACCCTGAACCAAAAATCGTTATGAGGTTCCTTATAGTTGGGATTTTGCTGGCAGTTATCTCGGTTGTAACATTAAAGATCAGGTAGGACAAATTATTGAATATGAGCAGGAGGATCGTCATATTAGGGGGAGGAGAGAGTGGAACGGGTGCAGCTCTTCTTGCATGCAGGAAGGGATTTGATGTTCTTTTGTCAGATTCAGGCGAGTTGAAACCTCAATACAGAGAACAACTCAGAAATCTGGATGTTGATTGGGAGGAGGGCCGGCACAGGGATGATCTGTTAAACGGAGCCGGGGAAGTTATCATTAGCCCGGGTATCCCGTTCAGCTCTCCTGTTGTTGTTAAGGCCAGAAAATTGGGAATACCTGTGATTTCTGAAATAGAATTTGCTTCAAGGTTTACGTCTGCATTCAAGGTTGGTGTTACCGGCAGCAACGGCAAAACCACCACGGCTTCTCTTATATACCATTTAATGAAAAAGGCCGGGCTGAACGCCGGGCTTGCCGGGAATGTCGGAACCAGTTTCTCAAGGATAGTTGCCTCCTGCGATCATGAATATTACAGCATAGAGCTGAGCAGCTTCCAGCTTGAAGGAATTGCAGGTTTCCGGCCGGATATTGCTGTCCTGATGAATATCACCCCCGACCATATGGACAGGTATGAAAATGATTTAAGGAGATATGCCGGGGCTAAATTCATGATAACAGCCAATATGCGGAAAGAGGACGCATTTATCTGGTGCAATGATGACGAAGTTACCGCAAATGAAATGAGAGGCCGTGATATAGCTCCACGCACCTATTCATTTTCTCAAACAGTAATTTCAGACCAGGCGGCATATATTGAAAAAGATACAGTTATCATATCATCAAAAAACGACAGAATTGAAATGACACTGGAAGAATTATCACTTAAAGGCAGGCATAATGTTTACAACTCAATGGCTGCGGGAATAGCCGGTCAGTTGCTCCGTATCAGGAAAGAAGTGATACGTGATAGCTTGTCTGATTTTCAGGGCATTGAGCACAGACTTGAACCTGTGCTCCGGGTTCACGGAATTGACTTTATAAATGATTCCAAGGCCACCAATGTCAACTCGACATGGTATGCACTGGAGAGCATGACCAGGGATATCGTCTGGATTGCAGGCGGAATAGATAAGGGTAATGATTATACGGAGCTCAGGGAACTTGCAGGTGAAAAAGTACGTGCACTTGTTTGCCTGGGGAAGGATAACTCTAAACTGTTGAAAGCCTTCAGTGGAATCGTGCCTGTAGTTGTTGAGGCATCGTCAATGGAAGAAGCTGTCAGGTCGGCCTATTATCTTGCCAGGAATGGTGACATTGTATTGTTGTCGCCTGCATGTGCAAGTTTCGACCTTTTTGACAATTATGAAGACCGGGGATTACAGTTTAAAAAATGTGTAAGAAACCTTTAAATAAGGGGTTATGTCCGAAATATTCAACAGATACCTGAAAGGCGACAAGGTTATATGGGCGTTAATAATA
>SLRB01000086.1 GCA_007131165.1 Bacteroidales bacterium
AACGCCCGAACAGGAGATTCCGGCTACCGGAATGCCCGGAATAAGGTGGGAGTCCTGCATGACCATGAATGACACCTGGGGGTATAAGCATTTTGACCATAACTGGAAATCGGAAGAGACCCTCATACATAACCTTATTGATATTGTTTCAAAGGGAGGTAATTTCCTTCTGAATGTAGGACCTACCGCCGAAGGGCTTATCCCCACCCCGAGTGTGGAAAGGCTCGAGGCGATGGGGCGGTGGCTGGATATCAACGGGGAGGCCATTTATGGCACTGATCCCAGCCCTTTTGAGAGACCTGACTGGGGTAGGTACACCACAAAAGAGAACGTAATTTATGCTCATGTATTCGACTGGCCCGAAGAGGGTTTGCTGAACATTCCCGAAATTGCAGATGCCGGCAGGGTCTGGCTTCTGTCGGACGCTGACGAATCGCCGGTCACTGTAACCTCCTCACACGGAGGGATCACCCTGCAGCTACCTGAAACTGCACCCGACAACATTGCCACGGTAATTGCAATAGAAATATAACCAATACTATATACCGTAGTAAAAATAGAAACGATGGATAAGGCAAAGACCGGTTCCTGCTGGTTTTGACTATACACGCCTGCTTTAAAGGTGTGAAAAACCATTTTAAACGTTACTCATGGAAAATCTGATTATTGATCATAAGGGGCAGTTTATTTTCAGGAGAGTGCTTGGCGCTTTAATGATTGCCGTGGCGGTTGTTTACCTTATAGCAGACTTTGGATCTCTTGAAACAATGGATCTGGTCAGGGTTCTGTTTTTTCTGTGTTTTGGCATTTTCTTCTTTACCCCATTTATGGGTTCTGTTAGTTCAAAGGTGGAGATAATTAACGGCAGCCTGAAAATCAAATGGGATGGTTGGATAAAAGCAGTTGTTGTGCATGAATCAGATATCGTGAGAATTATTGTGAGAAAAGATGCAGTCAAGATAGTCCGGAAAGAGGATAGGCCTGTAAAGATTTCTCTTCATCTCATGGGCAGGGATAAGAGAATTAAGATATATAAATTCTTTACTGATTATTCCAGGAAGAAAAATATTGACCTGATCAAATAATCGGCCAGGTTTTTCATCAATTATATATGGAAACAATAAACACCATAGAGCTCACTGATAAAGATGTGTACCCTGACGAGACCAGGGAAAAGATCTGGGCCAACAGGAATGTGGGAAAATCAAAACCCTGCATTTTTGAAATCCGGAACCAGAAGGTTCTGAAGGACCTGGAAAAGGTGATGCAGTTCAGGATCCGCATGAAGTGATGAACGGTAGTATCCAGCCCAGGGCCATAGGGCTCTTGATGCCCATATTGTTCGCACACCTGCGTCGCCTGAGGCCGCTGATTATTGCACATTGGCTTATGGATATTGCCGGTGTGGTATTGACTGTGGAATTTAATCAACAGACTGATGGCACGAAACATTGAGATAAAGGCACGAAACATCGAGATAAAGGCACGTGCAGGAAATTTTGACGAGCAGGTACGAATAGCTGCAGGTCTTGCCGGTCAACCACCTGAATTAATGACACAGGTTGACACTTTTTTCAATGTGCCCGGTGGAAGGCTCAAGTTAAGGGAGTTTGGCGATGGCACCGGTGAGCTGATCCATTATGACCGCCCTGACCTGCCCGGGCCGAAGCAATCGACCTATGTCCTCCATGCCACATCTGAGCCCGGTTCACTGAAAAGGGCCCTTGGTTCCGCACTCGGGGTAAGTGCGGTAGTTAAAAAGAAGAGGATATTGTACCTTGCAGGCCGGACAAGGATACATCTTGACGATGTTGAGGGCCTGGGATGCTTCATTGAGCTTGAGGTAGTACTCCGGCCCGGACAGAAAACAGAAGAGGGGGAGGCTGTTGCCCGGGAGCTGATGTCTGAGCTTGGAATCCAGCAGTCAGATCTGGTTTCCGGCGCATACGTCGACCTGCTTACCGTGGAAGGGATAGGCAACAGGAAAAGTAGAAACCCTTGATATTATTGAGTTTGACTGTAAGGCTATCAAAACGATTGAATGAGTAACTCTGTAATAGCAGATTATATGAATAAAAGCACCACCTTGTAGTGTGAACCTGTAGCCGGATCGATTTTAATAAGTCGATTTTGCAAACAGGATCTGACTTTCAATGGATATTTGATAGGTGTATGACGAATGTCAGGTTCTGCCGGGCAAAATGGCTTTATTAATCAAAGGTCGTGTTATAAACCAAAAGGTCATTTTCGTTGAATAATCTTACGAAATCTACTGATCCTGTGCCTGTGAAGTTAATATTGATGCCTGAAATTTCGCCGATATCTTCGTTAAAAGCCATTTCAAATACCTGCCTGTCATTAATATGAACATATGCCCTGTTATTCTTTGCCATTATGCTGATATCCTGCCAATCGTAAATATCAACACCCAGCGCCGACATATCATGATTAAAGCCTGTTTTGATAGTGTCACCTATTTTTATTTCCGAGTTACCTACGCATCCTTTTAGAGTTAATGGAACATAGTTCATTTTGCCGTCGCCGAGAACACAGATTGTAATGAGCGGACAGGTATAATTAAAAATGCTGTCTGCCTTCAACCTTGTTTCAAGTGTAAAATTGCCGCTGTCCAGTTCTGAAAAATCACTTGTGTAGAAATAACTGACCATTGTATGGCGGTTTATTTCGACGTTGCCGGATTTAAGTTGGTCAGGTGTAATATTTAACTTACCATCTTTGTGAATATCCGGGTCGCGGATATAAACCGGTGCATCATCAGAGTCGTTATCTTTTGCTATCGCGATCCAGTCCCCTGTGTTAATCCTCACTTTTATCTCCTTCAATACTGTATCATTTGCAACTAACTTTGCCTTGTGCACTCCAGGGTAGAAATATACCGATGTTAGTATATTATCTGATTTTTCGATTTTATCCTTTTTAAGCATGTTCCATGATTGCTGTGCAAGAAAGCTGTCTGCATCAACATTACTGACATCAAAATGGAAAATGACGGTAGTGGGAACACCTTCCGATACCGGGGTGCTTGTAAAAAATTCAATGCTGCCGGGGTCATATACAATTGTTGAGGAAGTAAAATTCAATATGTTTGTCTTGAACAGCAGAAGCACAGATGCCGGTAAAACTAATAGCAGAGAAAAATAAATAACCGACCGAGGTACTTTTTTGACCTGTAGTAATGTTTTCCTGTACTCCCGGACTTTCAAAATCTCCTTATTACCGCGATCAATTTCCCTTCCACAATAAAGATCAGGATTTAGCCTGGTCTTGTCTTTAAAATCCATCCAGTCTTTAAAACCTGCAAACCTGGCTAATGCATCAAGGGTTGCGGGGTGAGGTATTTTATTGTAGTCGGCTTTCCATATCCTTTTGATCGTTGAAAGACTCAGGATTGTTCCTGTCCTGTTTTCAAGAAGTGAGATGAGGTTAAGAAAGTCACGTTGTTTCCATTGGCTGCTGTGTGGCCAGCCAAGCTGCTGTTCTATCATCTGTTTGCATAGACATATATATTCCGTTTCTGAACTCCCGGTATGCATGACTTTACATTTTAATTGCATTATTACAGATGCAAATTATACCGTTATATGACCTGAAATTAAATGCAATTTAGTTTTTTTTTCAATCATGAGTTACTGACAATTGCATATTCTTTTTAACCTTCTATCTGATTCCAGTTATTCAAAACAGGCAGTTAAAAAAGAATCGGTCTTGTATAGCTACAGTAAGACAAATACAATCGGAGGGTGGCTGGTTTGCGCCTTATCAACTGTCGTTTATTTTTCAACGATTGAACCAACTGCAAGCTGGTGGGACTGCAGTGAGCGCATAACAGCTTCTTATGGCCTGCAGATCCCTCATCCTCCCGGAGCACCTTTTTTTATGCTAATTGGGAGGCTGTTCACAATGCTGGCGCCGGAGCCTGAACTGGCTGCCCTGTTTATGAATGCAATGTCTGCCATAGCAGCATCATTTACGGCGATGTTTTTGTTCTGGATAATTGCTCATTTAGGGAAAAGGATTATTTCACCTGATTCCGAACCAACACCGGTACAGACTTTAGCCCTGATTGGATCTGCCCTGACAGGCACGCTTGCCTTTTGTTTTTCTGACACCCAGTGGTTTATAGCAGTAGAGGCTGAGACATATGCAACAAGTGGCTTTTTTACTGCGCTTGTATTCTGGTCAGTCCTGAAATGGGAAGATGCAGCCGGTAATAAGCACTCTTCAAGGTGGCTTATCCTGATTTCCTACCTAATTGGACTTTCCATAGGGGTGCATCTGCTCAACCTCCTTGTAATTCCTGCAGTAGTATTTGTTTATTATTATAGACTTTACCAGGTTACCGTAAAAGGTGTTGTATATACAGCACTGATTTCTGTTATTCTGCTGGGTGGATTGTTTTATGTTGTTATTCCGGGAACCTTAAGAGTGGCTTTCCTTATTGAACTTGCCATGGTCAATTATTTTGGACTGCCTTATCACAGCGGGGTGCTGATTTTTATTACCGTTGTTGTTTCTTTGATTGCATACGGCCTGTATTACACTCACAAGAAAAATCGTCCTGTTCTGAATACGATAATTCTTGGGCTTGCGATGGTATTAACAGGATATTCATCTTATGCATTGATTGTAATACGCTCCGGTGCCGGTCCGCCAATGAACCAGGGTTCACCCGACAACATAGTTGAACTCTACTCTTATCTCAGGCGTGAGCAATATGGTGCCAGTCCACTGCTGCATGGTCAATATTACAGTGCGCCGCTAAAGATGCTGAGAGAGGGTAGAATGAGATATATCAGGGAGAGCGGTCGTTACATAAGTACCAATCCGGTACTTGAAGCTGAGTACCATCCGGAGTTCACAGGCTTTTTCCCCAGGATGTGGAGCAGCAACCAGGGTCACATCCGGGAATATGTGCGCTGGGGCAACATTGAAGGTACCAGGGTAAGGGTTGATGTCAACGGTGAGTCCCGGCTTATAACCCGTCCCACCTTTATTGAAAACAT
This sequence comes from Bacteroidales bacterium, assembly GCA_007131165.1. GTDB lineage: Bacteria > Bacteroidota > Bacteroidia > Bacteroidales > PUMT01 > PXAP01. The sequence goes on from SLRB01000086.1 coordinate 5,025, forward strand.
GAGGTTCTTTGTGCGTTATCAGGTTTGGCATATGTATGGGAGATATTTTATGTGGAACTTTGTGGGGAGACAGAATGACAATCAGGGTTTTGGAGATATTCTTAATGGCAACTGGCTGAGTGGGATCAGGTTTATTGATGAGTGGCGGCTGGGGCCACAGGACAATCTGCCCCTTCATATTGCCGGGCATCCGGCAAGAAGTACCTATTATGGATTGCCGTTGCTTCTGGGTTTGATCGGCATGTATTACCATTGTAAAAAACACAAAAACGATTTTTCGGTTATACTCCTGCTGTTTTTCTTTATGGGGCTGGCTATAATTATTTATCTGAATCAGACCCCATTACAGGCTCGTGAAAGGGATTATACCTATGCAGGGTCTTTTATGGCTTTTTCGGTCTGGATTGGGATGGGTGTGCTGGCTCTGGCCGGATGGTTTCAGAAATTTATTTCCGGGAAAATCAGCAGTGTGGCTGTGATCATTGTAGCGCTTATTTCTGTGCCAGGACTTATGGCCACTGAAAACCATGCAGGTCATGATCGTTCAGGAAGGTTCACTGCGCGCGACTTTGCAGTTAACTACCTGCAAAGTACAGAACCTGATTCAATTCTCTTCACTCATGGCGATAACGACACTTTTCCTCTATGGTATGCTCAACAGGTAGAAGGTATACGCGCCGATGTAAGAGTAGTTGTACTGGGCTTTCTGAATGCCGATTGGTATATCGGGCAGATGAAAAGAAAAAAGAACAATTCACCGCCGCTTCCAATATCAATACCACGGTATAAGCATGTTGACGGTACAAATGATCAAATTCCCATTTGGGAGAGAACTGAACGCAGAGTAGATGCGAGACAGGTGCTGGATTTTATTATTGATGACGGCAATCAGAGTAAACTTCGTGTTTCCGGCAACAGGCTTGCAGATTATTTACCTGTAAGAAAAACAGCGATAAATGTTGATGCCGCTAAAGTTATTGAAAACGGTACAGTGGCGCCTGGACTGATAGATGAGATAGTATCTTCAGTCAATATTGATTTTGAAAATGATTATCTGTGGAAAAATCAAATGATAGTACTTGATATAATAGCCTCAAACGACTGGGAAAGGCCTGTGTATTTCACGAGTGGAGGGACTGATGATGTACTCGGACTTGAAGATTATCTTCAGCTGGAAGGTTTTGCCTACAGACTGGTGCCGGTACATTCTGAAGGTAATCTTCTTGAATATGGCCGGGTGAATACCTCTGTAATGTATGATAATTTCATGAACCGCTTTACCTGGGGCAGAATGAATGAACCCGGCGTTCATCTTTGCAACTATAATATAAGGATATTAAGAACCCTCAGGTTGAGGCTTAAGTTTGCCCGGCTGGCCAATGCCCTGACCAGCGAGAATAAGTCTGACAAAGCAATAGAAGTATTGGACAGGTGTATGCAGCTGATGCCGGTTGACAGGGTTAACTATGATTTCATGATGCTCCCGGTGATAGAGGCATATTACCATGCGGGTAGCTCAGAAAAAGCCAATGAACTTCTTAAGGGCTATTTTGATTTTGCATCAGAAGAATTTGAGTATTACCTTTCCTTCCCGCCAAGATTTGCAAGCCGGGTGGAAACTGAAAAATTAACCTCTCTTCAGCTGATGAATGAAATGATAAAAATAAGCCGGTCAGTTGAACAGAATGAACTTTCAGATGAACTCCGGCAACGGTTTGAAAATTATCTCTACTCTATTTAGCAAATAACTATGGGCTCCTACATCCTGGTTTAATAACACACGGGTAATTTGTTGACGCTGGTAGTATTTTCTGTCAATTTCTGCGATTCCTCTGGCAATTTTTGCGATTCCAACATCCTCTCCTGCCCGAAAACCCTGAAATGTCTTATGTTTGTAATCAAATGGCAGAATATGCTGTAAACCGTAGTTGTTAAACCAGAAACCTTAAACAGACTTCGGTAGTTATAAATATATGCATAACAAAGCACTTTTTCTTGGAAGGTCGACAATTGACCATACCTATCTGCTGGATGCTTACCCACAGGAAAACACAAAAGTGTTTGCTGAGGAGTATCTGCGGCAGTATGGCGGACCGGCACTGAATGCGGCTATTACTTTTAACCTTCTTGGTTCAGGTGCCGGACTGGTTTCATATTTTGGGAATGGCAGTTC
>SLRB01000073.1 GCA_007131165.1 Bacteroidales bacterium
AAAACACCTTGAGAACGGTGGTGTCGTAACCGTAAAACATGCCGGCCAGCTTGCGGCTTGATGAGAAGCCGCTTTGCTCCAGCACGAAACCAAATCCTATGCCGATGAAAAATGCCAGCATTAGATTGGTATTGCTGCTGATCACTTCATTTACTACCAGTGGTCCCATATTGTTCATTTTAATACTGTTCGGTTTTTATCCTTGTTTCCTGCCCTCCCCTGGTTTATCTGCTCCCGGGAACCTGAAGGGTTATATTGACTGAGAATATATCCTGTGTGGGCAGAGTGCAGGTTTTTTTATTTCTGTTTCAGATCCAGTTTTTCCTGAAGAACCATGCCAGGGCAAATGCAGTGCCGAATATTGCCATCATGGTTATGAACCCTCCCAGGGAAAGTACCGCCATACCGCTCAATGCCGAACCCGAGGTGCAGCCACGGCCTATCTGTGAACCGTAGCCGAAAAGGATCCCCCCGGACAGTGCGAAAAACAGCCGCCGGCGCGATGACACCCATGAGGGCCGCTCCGTTTTAAGCTTCGTCCTTCCTGCCAGTATGCCCGATATAAAGCCCCCGGTTATGAGCCCGAGCATCTGGTAAACAAGCCATGAGTTCATCGGCTGTTCCGTACGCATGGCATAGTTGTCGCTGTAATACGCAGCGTTATGGTAGTGAGAAGGGGCAACCGCCTTAACCCCGGTTGCAATGGTGTCTTTAACGGCACCCGTAGCACCGAGCCCCCTGCCTGACACGAAGTTTGCCGCCAGCAGAACCAGTCCGAGTAAAACCCCGCCAATGTAAGGATTAAGATACTTGTCACTCATTTTCTGTCAGTTTGTAATTTATTATTATGTTATTCCAGTTTGGTTAAATCGTTTTTTCCGGTTCTCGTTACAGGGGGCATCTCACATGCCCATGCTTTCGTTACGGGCTTGCCGTATGACCTGACGGTTTCGCTTTCTTCAGTACAACCACCTGCTGGCCTGCCCGGCATAGGCTATTACGAACCTGAAAACCAGTCCCCCGCCCAGCACCAGCAGCGACGGTATAAGCACCGGGACCCTGTATTTCCGCAGCTCGAGGACCTCGAGGAGTGCCGGGAGTATCATTCCCAGGAACACCACGAACACCCAGAACACCGCGGTATAGGGGCCGCCGAGAAACAGTCCTGCCGCCTCTATCTGCACCTGCGTGCTTGCCAGGAAGCCCATGAACATATGAACTATAAGGAACAATTCAATGCCTATGATAACAATATCGATCTTTGAAAAGGCCGCCCTTTCGGTATGTGAGCGGGAGACAAGCATTATGTATGCAGCACCTGTTGACAGTCCGGAAGCAAGGAAGAGCGGCCCCAGGATCGATGTATTCCAGAGCGGCCTGGCATTGAATGCCGAGAACAGGATCCCGGTATAGATGCCGAGTATGACCGAGAATATAAGGAGGACCCAGGACATCGCGACCTTGTACCTGGTGAAGAAAGCCTCGAGCCATTTGAGCCACCCGTACCTCCAGTCGAACGATGGAAATATCTCCCTGATGTTCAGGGCACACCAGATGAAAGATATGGGTGTTACTACCATGAGTGTCCATGCTCCCCACGACATGGGCGATTCGAGTCTCAGCGTGGTGTAGAGCTGCCAGAAATAGGGCTTGTTGTTAAGGTCCAGCAGAAGCGCCAGCAGTCCGATCACCAGTATGAACGGAGTTATGAAGGGGGCCTTTTTTACCGCTGCCGGGTAAAGCTTTTCTTCGCCCCTGATGGTGTACAGTGCGGCGAAAAACAGGATGCCCGCCGCCAGTCCACCAAGAAAAAGGTAGAGCGGGATGTGCCAGTGCCAGATGTTCAGTTGCGGGTCGATCATGGGGTTCATGCGCCCGCTGATTATCAATTCTTCTCTCATATCGGGTACATCGGTTTTATCATGTCAGAAAATAGAGATGCGGCTTTGTGCCCGCCTCCGGGATAAGTGTTTTGTATCTTCTCTGTCTGAGGAGCCTGGATACCTCACTTGCCGGGTCATCAATATTGCCGAAATACATGCACCTGGTGGGACAGACTTCCACGCAGGCGGGCTTGTTGCCCTCTTTTATCCTGTGATCGCAGAATGTACACTTGTCCACGTATCCCTTAGGGTGCGGAAACCTTGCATCGTAGGGGCAGGAGGTTATACATGCCCCGCATCCGATGCAGCGCCGGGGTTTGACCAGCACTATGCCCCCTGCTGAATAGTGGCTCGACCCGGTGGGGCAGCATCGCACACATGGGGCGTTCTCACACTGGTTGCAGCGTTCGGAGCGTAACTCCATCTGCAGGTGGGGATAGGTCCCTTTGGTTACCTCCACCACCCAGTCGCGTGCATAGCCCACGGGTACCTTGTTTTCTGTCTGGCAGGCCACCACACAGTCGGAGCAGCCCACGCATTTATCCGTATCAATGACCATTGCGTATCTCATGATTGTGCCTCCTTCCCTGCAGCATCCAAAATGAATGTAACAAAATTCCCACGCATACCGGTGCCACCCATTACGGGGTCGGTATGAACACGGCTGATCAGCTCCGTATCACAGGCCCCCCTGCCATATGCCCTGCTTAACCTGGGGTCTTTATGACCGAACCCGTGTACCATGTATACAGAGTCCCATCTTATCCGTTCGGTGACCCTTACTCTTATGGAGAAGGTGCTTTCAATGCCGTCCTGGTTGCGCAGCCTTATGTAGTCGCCGGTGTTGAGCCCCCACATCTTTGCCACTACAGGATTGACCCACAGGTCGTTTTCATCCATCAGGTCGGCCAGGTTGGGATTGTTGATAGTGCGCGCAAAGGTGTGCACCGGGGCCCTTCCGAAATTCAGCCGGTAATATCCCCGCGGTGGCTCCTCGTGCGCGGTATAAACCGGGATGGGGTCAAAACCGGCTGCCGACATGCTGGTTGACCAGAGCTCTATCTTGCCGGTGTTGGTAAAAAACCCGATATCCCGGACTTCGTCGAAATACAGGTCGTCGAAATTCCTGGGGTAATTTTTAACCCCTGTATGCATCATCTCTTCAAGCGAGGTACCCAGCTGCTTAAGCTGCCAGTCCAGGAGCTCTTCAATGCTCTCCCACGCGAAATATTCGCCAAGCCCCATTCTTACAGCTATCTCCTTAGCCATCCAGTATGCCGGCCTGGTGTCGTAAAGAGGTTCGGTGGCAGGCGCCCTGAGTGCGATGGTCGGATGGCGGCCCGGTGAGTTTCTCAAAAAATCATATCTTTCAAGGTATGTGCATTCGGGGAGCACCACATCGGCCCAGCCGGTTATTTCGGCCGGCATTGTATCAACCACGACCACCAGCTCAAGGCTCTGAAGTGCTTCTATGGTCTGTTTCCGGTTGGGGAGTGTCATCAGGAGGTTGCAGCCGTTGACTATCCAGGCCTTGAAATTGCATTCGCGCGAGGTATCGGGTATTGATGCCTCACAAATACCCGAGGCGAGCGCAAGGTCGGCCAGCGGAAACCTGTCGGGGAATGCTTCCCTCCAGGTGCGGGCGGGTTCTGGGAAAGGCGGTCGCGGATATGATGGCACCTGCATCCTGTCAGGCATGTAGAAGCCCCCTCTCCGGCCCCAGCTTCCCAGCAGGGCGTTGAGGATAGCCACGGCCCTTGAACGCTGGGTGTCGTCGCCGTACCAGACGACGAACCTGCCGGGATGCACCAGTGTTGCCGGCGCGGCTGCTGCCATCTCACGTGCGGTACGCCTGATGGTATTGGGCTCAATAGTGGTAATGCCATAGGCCCATTCCGGCGTCATATCCTTTACATGGGCCCTGAGCTGCTCAAAACCGTAGGTGTGGCGTTCGACATACTCTTTGTCATAAAGGTCTTCTTCAATTAAAACATTTATCCATGCCAGGAGCAATGCAAGGTCAGTTGCCGGCTTTATCGGCAGCCAGTACCTGGATTTTCCTGCAACCACTGAAAAGCGGGGGTCAACGGTAATGATGGTTGCTCCTTTGGCAAGTGCATCAGACATCTCCTGGACCTGGCTGTTGTGCATGTTCTCTCCCAGGTGGGAGCCAATGAGCACCAGGCAGCGTGTGTCGCGTATATCGGTTATCTCGGGCGAATCAACCCCCTGCCCGTATGTAGCAATAAAAGCCACCTCCCGGGCTCCCCTGCACTGTGCGTACGATGGTGCTGCAACAGAGGTTGAGCCCATGGCCTGCATAAGTGTACTGAAATAATCACCGCCTGAACCATGGGTGAAAAGTGCAGCGCACTCGGGCCCGTGTTCGGCAGTTATTTCTTTAAGCCTTGCGGCAATAAAGTCCAGGGCCTCTTCCCATGAAGCTTCCCTGTAGGTTTGCCTTCCGTTCTCCACGGTGCGCATAAGAGGTTTTTTGAGCCTGTCCTGGTCGTAGTACATGCCGGTTCCACCGGTTCCGCGCGGACAAAGCCTTCCGTTGCAAAGTGGGTCGTTGCTGTTGCCCGTTATTTTCCACAATTTACCATCGCTGTCTTTGTAGACCCAGCCGGCGCATTTCCAGAAACATACTTCGCAATAGGTCGGAGTACGGGTGAGGTCGGGGGTAAGACCGGCAGAGCCGGGCGTGCCCTGGTTAAAGGCTGTTCGCAGCGCCATGCCGGCGCCACCCGCCAGAGCAAATCCCCCCAGTCCAAGTGCCGAGGTTTTAATAAACTCCCTTCTGCTCTTCATTGATGTAGAATAGGTTTAGCATTCCTTAAATCGGTGCTAAAATAGTAATTATCAGCTACCGGTCATGTTTTTGACAAGGTTTTGCGGCATTTTGTCTCTTTTGACCACCGGATTGTTAAAAATCAGATAGACAGGTATTTGTGAGTTTTGCAAGGATAAAAGAATAGAGATATATAAATAATAACATATTGATTTGCAGCTACTATAATTTATATTAAGACCGGGTATAAATTATGGATTATCGCGAGGTGAAATTGTAGCTGCCCTGAACAACTTCGAGCACCGCGTAACCGTCCTCGTTTCCGCGAAAGCGGATATGAGGCGATCCCTCTATCTCTTCCTTTGCCTCAGTTACGCGTCCTTCCTGGTATAGCGGTATATAGACGGTTGCCCTGCTGCCGGCGGGTACGGTGACTTCCATGGTGAAGCTTTCATGTGCCTGCTCCCAGCGTATCCCCGCCCTGCCGTAGGGGGTGAGGTTTGAGTATGAGACGAAAGACAGGTCTGGCACGGGGTTGGGGCGAAAGATAATATGCCGGTAGCCCGGTTCCTGTTCATCGGCCCTCATGCCGGCAAGCGTGCGGTAGAACCAGGAGATGCCGCCGCCGAACATCGGGTGGTTCCGGGAATTTTCTCCGTCCCAGCGCTCCCAGGTGGTGGTAGCGCCCTGCTCGATCCACCAGCCGAAGGAGGGGAAGGTGCGTTTGTTCATTGCCTCGTATGCCAGCTCATGGAGACCATGCTCTGAAAGTACCTCAAAAAAGAAACGGGTACCGAAGATGCCTGTGTCGAGGTGCCCGTCGTTTGCTACTATGTCGGCCTTCAGTGCTGCAATTACTTTTTCGTACCTGTGGCCGGGTACACCCATGTGGAGTGCAAATATGTTTCCGCCGTAAGGCCCGTAAGTCCCCTTTTCACTGTCATAAAACCTGTTGTGAAATGCATCGCGTGTACGTTTGGCAAGTTGCTCGTAGTAACGGGCTTCATCCCTTCTGCCCAGGGCGGTTGCGGTACGTGCGGTAAGGTGTGCACATTTCCAGAGGTAAAAAGTGTGCACCATCTCGTCAGGGGGAAGTTCGTAAGGTGCTACCCAGTCGCCGAGGTTGATCCACCTGTTGGGTTCCTCCGGATCGGGCGCCTGGGAATGCATGATACCCTCCTGGTCGGTCCACGTCAGCATATAGTCAATATATCCTTTCATGCCCGGGTAGTTATTATAAAGCATGTCTGTATCGCCGTAATGCACGTAGTAGTGCCACGGCATGATTACGAGCGAGGCTCCCCAGGCCACACCTCCGCCGCAGCCGGGCTGCCAGGGTGAGCAGTTTGGCACGTAACCGTTTTCGGGGTTCTGTGAACCGAGCATGTCCTGGATCCACTTGGTGTAAAACGCCCTGACGTCAAAATTGTGGATGACGGTGATTGCCGCCACCTGTCCGTCACCGTTATAGGGATTACGCTCCCGGTGGGGACAGTCGCTCACTATGCCGCCGTGCATGTTGTCGGTCTGCGACCTCCACCAAATCTGGTTTATTGTATTGAACAGCGGGTTTGAAGTTTCGAACTCGCCGGTGGTCTCTACATCTGAATAGACCGCTTCGGCAGTAACCTGGCTGGCATCAAGCCTCCCTGGCCAGTTTTTGATCTCTACCTCCCTGAACACGAACCAGGTGAACCTTGGTGCATATGATTCGGGTGTGCCGCCCTTCATGGTAAAAGTATTGTCGCCCATCATCGATTCGCTGATGTAATTGATCTCTATAGTGTGCCCCCCGGGGCCTGTGATATCATGAAGATGTAACCACCCCGAGATTTCCTCGCCGAAATCCAGGTGGTAGTGTCCGTCGCCCAACCGGTTGATTTCGATGGGCTCCAGTACCTCCATCACCTTATCGGTTGGCGACATATGTGCCTTCATATGGCCCCTGGGGGTCTTCCTGGCGGCAGCATATTCCCAGTTTGAGTCGTCAAAACCCGGTCCGGACCAGCCGGGCTGTTCATGGCGCGCATCATAGTGTTCGCCGTCATAAAGCAGGTCCATTACCACAGGGCCCTTTGCTGCTTTCCAGGTTGTGTCGGTTACTATGACATCTTCGGTGCCGTCGGTATATGTTATGTATATCTGACCGATAAAGCGCGGTGTGCCGTAGCCGCCCGACCAGTAATTGGCGGGGTTGTAGAATCCGTTGCCGAGCATGGCACCAGCGGCGTTCTCACCCCGGCGCAGGTGTTCTGTTATGTCATAGGCGAGGTACATCACCCTGTACTCCCTGAATGTGTCGTCGAGCATCACCCCGATGGGGCCGAGGTCATCACGCTCGTCGTACAGTGTTACATTGGGCACCAGCACATCGTAGCCCACCTTGCTGCCGTTGATGTAGAACTCGAAGAAGCCGAGGCCGGTGACATATGCGCGTGCCGAGGCCACCTCTTTGGT
>SLRB01000216.1 GCA_007131165.1 Bacteroidales bacterium
TAACATGTCTTTCTCGTGTTGCATCTCTTGCCTTGGCAAGTTGTTCTCCGGGGTTTATAGCTATTATTACTGTTGCTGCCAATATGGCGATAATACCAATAACAATGAGAAGTTCTATGAGAGTGAAGGCTTTTTGTGAAATTTTATTCATCTTATTTTTTGGTTTCTGAATATTTACTTTTGACTTTCTTTACCTTAAGCTTTTGCTCTTTCATACCCGAAATTTTATCGATTATGCTATCATCATAATCCCTTTTGCTTTTGATGCTTTCTTCAATTATTTCTTTGAGATTCTGTAGTAAATTGAATACGACTTCATCAAAATGGTGTTTGAATTTCCGGAAAGATTCCTGGATTCTATAATTGATATCTGACCGGATCCTGCCGGCATTTGGGTTAATAAGATCAATACAGTTCGTATTCATTTGGTTCAATACTTTCTTTTTTACAATTGAATCAGGCATTAACCGGTAAAGGAAGCTTCTTTTTATTGATGGGATATAATAAGTGGGTTCTTTTTTAAAATAGAAGCCTGTATAAACATCCAGGTCAAATGTTGTAATCAATGTTTTTATATTTATGCCTAAAACCTTTTGGATTTGTTCAGCAACCTGGTTAAGAAATGATTGTGATTGCTGGCTGTATTGGACCAGGATATCGTGAAATTCTTTTTTTACTGATTTTTCAAGGTTCTTTTTAAGCGCTTCAAAATTACTGGTAATCTCTTTAACCAATTGCTGATTAAATGTTTCTGTATCTGTTTTTAGAATCTGGTTCCAGGTTTGATCTGCTTTTTCAACAAAAAGTTCGTGGAATCTGGCCTCAAGAACCTGCCTCTCTTTTTCGGTTTTCTTATTGACCATCTCCTGTAACTGAATGATGCGATTTTTTACAACAGCTTCAAAATCATCCTTCCCGGCGATAAAAAAGTCAATTGAAGATTGCAGGGAATCTCTTTTTTCCTCAAGCTCCACAAGTGGCGTTTCAAGCGAATCCATACGCAATGCGATCATGGTATCAAGCTGGTCTGACAGGACAAAAAGTCTTCTTGAAGAGGTTTCCGCGAGAAGCTGATCTTTTTCACTGCTTATCTTCCTGTTTATTTCTTCTTTCAGTTTATTTATTTGTCCGGTGTCTGCCTGGCTCTTTGATTTGTTCTTTTCATCCAGATATTCTTTGGCCGATACATTTATCAAATTGACTTCATTTTTATCGCTGTCGAAAAATTTCTGAAGCATATTTTTATTGTAATCAGTCATCTTCTTCAGTTCAGACTTGCTAAGAAGATCTGCCTTATTCAATACAAAGAGCAGGTTCGGGATAGTCTCCATCACTTTTTTCAGAAACTCCTCATCCGCTTTGCTGATAGGCAGGTCAGCGCTCAGAACAAAAATTGCTGCATCAATGCGGGGAATGAAATCAACAGTAACGTCAGTATTGTTCTCGAATAATGAACCAATCCCCGGGGTATCCACCAGGGTAAGTTGTTGCAGGATGGCCGCATTTGTAAATATCCTTACAAATTTTACCTTTTTCTTGTTTTTAGGGTTTTGTTCCTCTGAAATATACTGCCCGATAATGTCTAATTCCACACTTTCGGTATTTCCGTCCAGGAAGGTTACTTCTGCCGAGATCCGGTTACCATATTCGAAAAAAGTTATTACCGAGGTAAGTGGCGTAACATCGACCGGGGCAATTTCCTGTCCGATCAGGGCGTTTATGAGTGTTGATTTACCACGTTTAAAGAGCCCTATAACCACCAGGTAAAACCTGCCGGAGACTATTTTATCACGAAGTTCTGTCAATCCTGAATGGAGATCCTTCTCCTTCAGGTCAGCGGCAACTTCTGAAAGTACCTTGATATCATCCAGCATACTATTCGGGTTCTGCATTATAAATTACTGTTTTGCTTGAGCATGACAAATCCTCAATAATGAAATATTTTATTAATCAGATGGTTTTAACCGGATGCCTGCCTTATTTGTTACTGAATGCTTCAAGTCCGGCAAACTTTGCGGCGTTTCCGAGCTGTTGCTCAATCCGTATCAGCTGGTTGAATTTTTCAATCCGTTCTCCCCTGCACCCGCTGCCGGTTTTCAGATGCCCTGCGTTTACTGCAACAGTAAGGTCTGCAATAAAACTATCGATGGTTTCCCCGCTGCGGTGAGAGATAAAGGCATTATATTTATTTTTATAGGCATGCTCAATCGTCTCAAGGGTTTCCGAAACCGTGCCAATCTGGTTGAGCTTGATAAGGATGGAATTGGCAACACCTTTGTCTATCCCCTCGGAAAGGATCTGTTTGTTTGTACAAAAAATATCATCCCCGACAATTTCTATTTTACTGCCAAGTACCGTGGTTAAGTTTTTCCAACCATCCCAGTCATTTTCAGCCAGACCGTCTTCAATAAGAATTATGGGATACTTGTTTACCCAGTCTTCCCAGAGACCGATCAACTCATCACTTGACAGGAATTTCCCGGAACTCTTAAAGAGTTTATATTTCCCGTCTTCCCACATTTCGCTGGCAGCAGGGTCCAGGCAAATTGAAACATCAGTTCCCGGCTTATACCCAGACTTGCTGATCGCCTCCAGGATAACTTCAACAGCTTCATCATTGGATTTCAGATCCGGGGCAAACCCCCCTTCATCACCCACACCCGTGCTGTATCCTTTTGATTTAAGAACCGATTTAAGGTTGTGAAATACCTCAACGCCCATCCGGATAGATTCTGAAAAGGATGATGCATTATGCGGAGCAATCATGAACTCCTGGAAATCAACATTATTATCGGCGTGTTTACCGCCATTAATGATGTTGAGGCAGGGAACAGGCATCAGGTATGAGTTTGTTCCGCCAAGATATTGATAAAGGGGGATCCCGGCATTTGATGCCATGGCCCGTGCAAAAGCCATTGAAACGGCCAGGATGGCATTTGCCCCGAGCTTTTTCTTGTTTGGCGTACCATCAAGCTGTATCATCATATCATCGAGTTCACGCTGGCTTGAAACCTGCTTGCCTTCAAGCGAGGGAGCAATCAGGTTATTAACGTTTTCCACAGCTTTCAGTACCCCTTTGCCGAGATAGCGGCTTTTATCACCATCCCTGAGTTCATAGGCTTCACGTTCACCGGTGGATGCCCCGCTTGGAACCATTGCCCTGCCTGAAATGCCATTCTCAAGCAACAAATTGGCTTCAACTGTTGGATTACCCCTCGAATCGAGGATTTCAATTGCTTTGATATTTTTTATTTTCATGGCTGAGTTGTTTTTTTGATTTGACATAATAGGCTTTATAATCCGAATGGCTTACCGGTGCAGAAAAACCGGCAAGAATGAAAGTTTGTGGGTGACTGTATGATGAACTTGCACAGAAAGCTGATTATTTTTTAAAGACAAATGTCCTGCAGGAGTTATCAGCTTTTCAGGGCGGTTAATGGCTAACTCCATAGCCACCATAAAAATAACTAATTATTTCGTATTTGCAAAATGATCAGAAATATAACTACTAACACTGGACACAGGTATTACTGCAGAAATAAAGGCAATAAACGAAATCAAAGCATACCATGGTATGCTACTTAAAAGCCAGCCCCCATGAATCAGCCCTCCGGTAAAATTACCACATATATCCTGATGCAAGGAGGAGTTTTCAGTTTTCCTGCAAGTTACAAACTGACGAACAGCTCTTTTAACCCGGTTGGGTCAATTTCAAAATGATAGGTTTTGTGTTCAGCAGGATGAAGTTGGACCGTTATATTCATTATTTCATCCTGTTCCAGAATAAAATTCAGAAAGTCGCCCTCCCTTGGTTCACCATATCTAGAAGAGCTGCCGGCAGGAGTAACATCTTTGATATAGAAATCCCACATGTGAGATCCTCCTGAGGTTTGTTCATATTCGATGATCTCACCTGAAGGAAGTCTGCTATACACAATTAATCTGGTTAAGTTGGGATATTGAGGGTATAAATTTGCAGGTGATTCACTCCCGGCTTCATAGAACTCTGTAAACATCTCTCCGCCCTTGCGGTTAGTCACAAAAATCTTAACTTTCAGAGGGGCCTCATCAATGTCTTTACTTTTCATTGTCCCCTCAAACACTCCGGCTATCTCATTAAATTCATTGCCTGATGCGTCGGTTCTTGCCGACATCTCCCAGGAAATGTTACCGGGCTGCACTGTGCCGCCGGGCTGCAGGCCGGATGCTTTTCCCTCACCAGCACTGATCCTGTGCATCAGCATGTATCCTTCCCGGCTGGAATAATAATCCCTAATCTCTTCAAAATAATCGATTGTCATCAGGTCGAGCTGGTAAACATACTTCCCGTAGTGTGCAGCATTCTTCATCAGGGTGCTGATACTGAACCTGGCAAAATCTGTATTGGTGTAGTTATCAAGCACGCTGTTGTCAACCCGGTTTCCGTCTATCCAGACACCATAAATCCTGGGGTCTTTAAAGGAATCGAATTGGATGACAGATGGGATGCTTCTCGAAAAAACCGGGTACGGCTGGAAGATAAACCTCTGTTCTCTTCTTTGTTCCACCGACATTTGCAGGTATATCTCCTCGAGCCGGGACCTGTCGATGCTGGAAATATTCTCCCTGATATTGCGGAACTGTTCTCCACCGGACATGTTTTCCGGGGTGTACCTGCTTATGATCTGATCATATTCATCCAGCAGTTGTTCTGAAACTCCATTTCCGGGGGGCAGAAGCTTTTCAGGCTGTGAACCCTGCTGGCGCTGATAGTACTCATGTGTCAGGAAATATACAAAGGTAGCGTGATCCTCAATGTTGTTAAACCTTACATAGTGGTGGGCAAAATCGGATTCTTCGTAGTAGTCCAGTATACTGCTGTTTTGCATATAGCCGTCTATGAATACCAGGAAACCCCGCTGCTGGGATGCTTTAATGTCCGCACTGGATGGCGGAGCCGGGATAAAGTCCTCAGGAAACGGCGGCGGCTGAACCTCTGGAAATGTTGTATCTGGAAGGTTTTGCTGCTGAGGCGATGATGATTCAGAAACGGTGTAATCACTGATCCCTCCTTCCGGTCCGGCACCCCCTCCATAACCAGAGGCTACTGTTATGTTGAGGAAAAGCATTGAAACCAGCCCTGTTAATGGGATCAAGGCAACCTGCTTTAATATGGCTCTCTTTGAGTCCCCCTTCTTATTCAGCATGACCAGTCTTTTTTTCAGGAAGAGGTAATTCAAAGGACTCGACAGTGCCATACCTGGTCCCTGGCTGGCCTTCTTAATAAGGAGGTGCTGGTAAGTGACGGTGTCACAGTATTTTTTTACAGCAGATTCATCTGCCAGGAATTCGTGATTGAGGCGCAGGGCATTCCGGTATAAGGGCAGGAAGGGGTTTATCCATCCAATTATCCTCACCAGCTCAAAAAGCAGTATATCCAGTGTATGTTTCTGCCTGATGTGGGTAAGTTCATGTCCCAGCACTGCCGGTTCGATGGCCCCGTTTTTGTAATCATCCTCGTTAACGAAAATGTATTTAAGGAAGCTGTAAGGAATAATGCCCTCGCTGGTCAGGACAAGTTTTGCCTCGTAGTAGGGGACCGACCTGTTTTTTCTTACCTTCTTGCTGAAAGCATGTATGTTTTTTGAAAACCTGAAAATTAAGCCTGTGGTTACTGCCAGGTAAGCAAAAAGCAGCGTGTTGCCCAACACCCTGTTGTTTTTCGCTGAAAATGATTCTCCTGCCATGTCGATAACAATGCCATGGTTATAGAGGCCCTCTTTAACATCGTGGTATTCAGAATCTTCTACGGGCGCGTGGTCCTTCCCAGGGTGCAACGGGGGCAGGTTCTCGTTTTCGTAGCTGTCTAAAGACGTGTAGTCCTCACCAGGGTGCGCCGAAGTCAGTTTCTGGTTTTCGCCACCGTCAATGGCCGGGTAGTCCTTTGCGGAGTCCATCATGACCGGGTAGTGGATTTCATGGTCATCCATTGCCGGGAAGTAGTTATCCGAACGGGCCGCGTCTTTGCTGATTTCGGCTACTGCGCCGGTCCGGTCTGACCTGGCCGGTTTATCCCATGCCGTGATAACCGGCTCAAAAGCTGACAAAAACGGAGATCCTGTCTGAATGGGCACCAGTGGTATGGCAATAGGGAGTACGATGCTCAGAAGCAGGTAGAACCTTTTGAACCTGTGTATTTTTTCCTTTTCGAGGAAGAGGCGGTAGATAACAAGCAGCAGTGCAGAAAACAGGATTACTTTGATAAGATAGGTGACCATGGCTCAGGGTTATTCAGAAGTTTTGCTGTCTGTTTTGCTTTATTCGTTGTTAAACAATCCGTGACATAATTCTGCCTGCTTGCCGGGGCTGGCCCACGGCTTGTTTTATGGCTCTTTCTTCTTTTTGATTTCCTGGTCAATAACCTTTTTCAGCTCTTCGAGCTCCTTCTCGCTCAGGTTACTGGTCTCGGTAAAGAATGTCGCAAACTGAAGAGCCGAATCACTGAAAAAGTTCCTGATCATCCCCCTTACATGCCCCGAAAAATAATCGGCTTTTGAAACCAGGGGGAAATACTCCCTTGAGTTACCGTACAACTTATACCCGACAAATCCCTTGTCCTGCATTCTTTTAAGCAGGGTTGCAACTGTGGTGGATGCAGGTTTTGGTTCAGGATAGCTGTCCACCAGATCCTTAAGGAAAGCTTTTTCTTTATTCCAGATAAGCTCCATCAACTTTTCCTCGGCTTTTGATAGCTTCATAATTCTACATGACGTTATTAGCTTCTACAAATATAGAACACAAGTTTGGAAATTGCAAATTTTTTTAAAATTATTTTGCGGGGATTTTGTGTTCGCTGTATCCGCGATGATTAACAACAGGCCGGGTTGATCTAAACAACTTTTCTTCATTGTTATCCGAATCTGTTTGCTGTAAGCGGACTGATAATGACTTTATTTGTTTTATTTGTAACTTTCACGCGCAAATCATTCACAATTTGAAATCTTAACTGGCAACCATGAACAGATTTATTTCTTATCTGGCAATGATAATGTTACTTATTGTGTGCGGTTGCGCGCAGGAAAAAAAA
>SLRB01000313.1 GCA_007131165.1 Bacteroidales bacterium
CACAACCAGGAATGTTAACGACCCTTTATCGATCGGCGGTGGTATTATGCCCTCAGCAATTATTGCTCATAGTCCTTTTTTTCCGTACGCAGCCGTGATAACTTGATATATGTAAGCTTACCATACCAAGAACCCCGGTATGTAAAAGAATGGGGGGTAACAAAAATACTAACCCAAAAAAGAGAAAAAACAAATTATCACGGCGGAAACCGAAAAGCCAAAACAGAGTAGGGAACATTAAAAATTTAAGGATATGGAAACAAAGAATTTAAAGATTAAGGAATTAAGCAAAAAGGAGGCTGGTGAAATTGATGGCGGTATCATTGGTAAATTAATATTTGCAGCGGTATGTTATTATGCCTGGGAGGTTGCTACTAATCCACAGGCACATGCTGCTGCATGGAAGCGAGGGTGGGACGCTGCTGCTGTAAACAAAGACTGAAAAATGGATAAATTTGTTGGAAACTCCGGAGTTTATCGCGAACTTAGTAATGCCGAACAGAAATGCATTTCGGGTGGTAGCGAGTTTACAGAATGGGTAACCGAAGTATTGGGTTATGGTGCCAGATTGTTCAGAGATATTGAATGGAGAAACTCAAGTTGGTTTAATGGTAATGTTAGAGCCCAAAGATGATAATTATACAGCTTTATACAGGTATCTTATCTTATTACCTGGATAAAGCTGTATTCTATTGAATTATTGATAAGAGGAATTTTAGCAAATAACAATTTAAATTATTATTATGAACAGAAGATTGATAATTTACATAATATTTTTAATTTGCTATACACTTACGGCAATATTGTTTTTTTTAATGCTTCCCTTTTCAAGGGATTTGTTTTTTCACTTTTTATTAAGTTTCGCAGGTATGCTGGGTCTAATATTTATCAACATAAAAAACTATGGAACATTCATAAAGTTTTTCACGCTATTGTCCTTTATTTATTATGGATTAGCAAGCTATTTGACATTATTAATAAGCCTAATAAGGCGTGACATTGGGGTGTTTGACAATATGGGTGTACTGGCAAGCACTGAAGGATTTTTGTTCTTTTTTGTATGCTGTTATTTCTTTTTTAAGCCAAATGGAAAGTCGTAATTGGGAATTTATCAATACCATGATTTAGATTTATTACGTCCATAGATAATAATAGAGATTTTGAAACTATTGTTTTTTGTATCCATGCAGTTTACAATTTATTATCATTCCTAATTGTCGCTGTAAACTCCAAATAAATCCGAAAAACGATGAATGATCAGGATTATGAAAAACTTTTAAAAAAGTTCAAAAAGCAAAGATCCGAGCTGGTATTTCTAAGAATTTATGTATTGTTGTCGTTTATTGTGGTCATGTATAATCTGTTGAGTGGTTAGGCCCTTAATGGTTGTATGATCTCACCGCAGATACTATAAGAATGCATTAACTCTGTTATTTTTAGCATTGTGGCTACACATGCTTGAAGATCGCTGTTGATGTTCTAATCTTCAATACCTCAAAAAAATGAAATCATTCTTTATCAAGGTGGTTTTTTTCTTTCTGGCGATTGTGGTCATTGATATGATTGTTGACCTTATCTTTACTGGCAGTGTTGCCGAAACAGTCCTGTCCGGTAATGTCAGGTCAATTCTCATTATTATTTTTGTTGCACTGATCGCGGCTGCACTCAGTACGGTGTTTGACAGGAAAAAGCCGGATGGAAACAGAAAGGAATAGTATCGGGTTTAGTTCAATATCTGTGGTAAAGCTGAAATATTATCATGACTGCTAATGGATGAATTATTGAAAGTAAAGAGGAGGTTTTTTCGCTCTGGTAAGGAAAGGTTTCTCAGGATAGTTGAAAAGGAATTAAATGATCTTGGCTATGAATGCCGGAAGAGATCATTTTGGAGCATGATATTTTTCAGATCTGTTAATCTGGAAACAAAAGCTGAGAAACCCAGATATATTTTCATTGCCCACTATGATACCGGTCAGATAGTACCATTTTGGGCTCACTGGTTAATGCGGCTTATTGGTATAAACAGGCAAATTTTGATAGGTGTGATTCTTGTTGTGTTTATGAATCATTTTATTCCGTTTATGGGGGAAAACTATCCTACTATCGGTTCTATCATCAGTGCATTGTTTTTTATCCCACTCCTTGGCTTCTTCATACCAGCTTCTCCGAACCACAATGATAATACAAGTGGCGTAATTGCATTGCTTCAGATTGCACGCCAGCTGAAAGAGAAGTCAAATGATAATGCTCAGTTCATATTTGTGGACAATGAGGAGTGGGGATTGTTTGGATCATTGGCGCAGAAGAGTTACATGAAAAGACATAACCTGATACCTGAAGGTTGCAGGATAATATCGATTGATTGTGTTGGAGGAGCTGGTGATATACCCCTTTTAGTCAGAAACGGGAAATCAAACTACGAAAAACCAGTCCGGGAAGCCATCCTGTCAGAGTTTAATGAATGTGAATCTGTCAGGATGTTACTGCCTGCATCAGATAATTTTTCTTTCAGGAGATATGGGGCGATAAATATAAGCTTTGTCAAAAGGACATTACTGCCAAAGGGTTACTATATCCAGGGCATACACTCATTCAGCGATAGAAATATTGATCTTGAGAAGATCGGCCGTCTGAGTAATGTTCTGGTTGATTTAGCAATTAATGATGAGTAACACATAATAACCCGGTTAAAAGGTAAAAAAGGACATTCTTCAGAAGCTCCATCCCAGGTTTATAAAAGCCAGGATATTATTGGTTTGCGGGCTGTATGAGAAGGTTGCATTCATAGGGCCTACGCCAGTCAGGAAACCGATGTCCAGTGCTGCACCAAGAATGAAATTATCAGGTGTTATATTGTAAAGCTCATCAATCTCGAAATCATACAGTGCAGCATTTATTATTGGTGTAAGGTAAAAACGGTCCCATACATTGTACTGCCATCCCATTGCACCTGCAAATATTGACTTTGTCATAAGTTCGTATTCATTCAGACCTGCGAATGAAACCTGGTCCCTCAGGTATGGGGATATTCCGCCCACATTGAACATGTTGATAAAACCCTGATTATAATCGAAATTATATCCTGCCTGGAAACGTGTAAATGAGGTCAGGCTGGAACTTACAGGGATGTATGACTCCCAGTTAAATCTTGCCTGCAGGAAATTATTTATGGTTATGCCAATATCTGAAAGAGAAAGAGTGTTTCCTGATGCATCGGTTATTTTGAGAGATGGATCCTGGTTGGAGTACCAGGTAGCTGAAAGCGAGCCTCTCTGGCCTCTTTGGGGGAATGCATGCCTGTTAAGGGAGTGCATCTTCCATCTTATGAAGCTCCTGATGCCCTCATTACTTCCATCAATTCGCATGTCTGAACGGGTTCCGGGAGAAAGTCTCTGGTAATATAGTGAGGCACCTCCGCTAATGTAGCTTCTCCTGCCTGTTACCCTGTTTATGGTTGTTTCGAAATGAGTATAACCCTGGCTGTATCGTGCTAAAGGTTCGAAATTTTCATAGACATCAAAAGAAAAATAGTCGCCTGAAAAGCTGGTGTTTATCCACGTCCGCTGCCTGTCGTCTGCAAAGAGATCTAGTCCGGCATATACTGCGGGTTTTTCGCCAATCCGGGCTCTGACTTCCGCCGAAAGGCTGTACAACAAGAATTTATTTGCCGAGACACCGGCAATTATACCTACACCAAGAAAGGAGTTGTAGTGTAGTGCAGCACTTATTTTGTTGAAGGGGTCCTCAAAGAAATTCAATTTCAGTATAGTTTCAGGGTTGTCAGGTGTATTCCAGTCAATATCATAATCTATCCTGTTAAAGTAGCCGGTGGCGAACAGCCTGTTGGTTATCCGCGTTAAATCGCGTGGACCGAGAGTGTCTCCCCTGTTAATGCCTGCAATGTTGCTGATAAAGGACGGTCTGACTCTTTCCAGTCCGTTAAATACAACCGAATCAACCACGATGAAATTGTTGCGGGAGAACTTGTCAGTCCCTTCCGGCTCCATTCCTGCATGTTCCACCAGTCTGTCGTCAGGTTCATACCGTGGGTCAGCCATCTTTTCTTGCTCTGCTTCAGTCTCTTTCTCAGTGTCAGAGGACATGTGTTTTTCATTCGTTTTTGCAGCTTGCTGTGCCAGGGCAAGCTCCTCAAATTGTGAATAATACTGCCTGGCTATCCTCTTTCCCTGCTCTATAATCTCAATGGTGCTGTCAAAGCTTGCGGCGGTAAAGCCCTTTAGGTCAGGCTTGATATATATATCAGTCACTTCGCGGTTCAAATTAAAGCGCTGCGCGTCTTGAAAAAAAGCCATCTGATATATTATATCGACAGGTGTAATGAGCTCTCTGGCCTGTCTCAGACCCTGTGAAACATTTACGCCGACAACAAAATCGGCCCCCATATCTTTTACCACATCGACCGGGAAATTGTTTACAACACCACCATCAACCAATTTTCTTTCGTTTCGTTCGACCGTTGTCAACACTGCAGGAATAGACATGCTGGCCCTGATGGCGCTCACAATATTACCGTTTTTCATAACAATGGCTTCGCCGGTCTCTATATCTGTTGCAACGCAGGCAAAGGGAATTGGTAAGTCTGAGAAATCATCAATGTGCCTGACATGGAAAAACAACTCATGCAGCTGGTTCCACATCTGCTGCCCTTCAATAACTCCTGTCTTCAGGCTAAACCTTCCCTGTTCAAAAGGCAGTTCGATGATGTTCCTCTCAAAATTTTCGCGGTGGCGGAGATGAACATTCTCAAGTTCGGCAAAACGACCGAACATAGCATTCCAGTCCATCGAAACAGCGATACTCTCAATCTCTGCAACGGTGTATCCGGAAGCATACAATGCCCCGGCAATAGCACCCATGCTGGTGCCGGTAATATAATCTATTTTCAGCCCGGCACTGTCAATTACATGAAGGATCCCAACATGAGCAAGGCCCCTGGCCCCGCCCCCGCTTAGCGTGAGTCCCACAGCGCCCGGTTTTCCGTCTGCGTTTAATGGTTTAGACATGCTGATGCCGGGCATAATAAGTAATGCCAATGAAAAAATTACAATGCATGCCCTGGTTGACGGTATTAAAGCCGGCATCAGCAAGCGATCATTAAAATACATCCGGATCATAAAGCCTTAATTTATAAAGAGTATAAAGATAATCATCATCATTCACATAGACCAGCTTCTTTCTTCTTAACGTAAAATAAAATTGATATGATATAAGGGTAAATTCGAGTTGCAAATTCTTTTGTGTAAGACTGCGAAAATGAGCTATTCAGCTTTGTGTGCTTCAGCACATGGGGCTTTGGAAAAATATTAATTATTAGAAGAATCATGTGGATTGCCTGCAGCTGAAATTTAAAAAATTAAACAATAGCTTCTTTTAATTGTTAAATGGGTTATGTAATTACCCGGATCCAATGTAACCATTGCTGTTCTGAATGCAAATGCCGGATTGTTTTATTGCTGATGATGCATCCTGATATCAGGTTAATTGAATAGTGACGGTTCTGCCATAACAACAATGATATGCATGGAAAATTCTCTGATTATTAACGTATTCTAACTTGATTTTAGCCAATGACGGTCGGTATACTGAAAGAACCACAAGGAGAAAACAGGGTTGCCCTGCTACCTGAAACTGTATCTTCGATAATCAGTTCAAAAATCAACATACTTGTAGAATCAGGTGCTGGCATCAATTCCTTTGCCGGCGATATTGATTATGAAGAGGCCGGAGCTTTGCTGCTTACAAGGGAGGAAGTTATTTCAAAATCAGACATTGTTGCAACTATCCATGCACCTGGAGAAGCAGATCTTGAAAGAATGAAGGCCGGCCAGGTACTTATAGGGGTATTAAACCCATTGATGGATCCAATGCTGGTGAATAGACTTAAAGAAAGAAATATAACATCATTTAGCCTTGATGCAATCCCCAGGTCGACCCGTGCACAGAAAATGGATGTGCTGTCATCACAGGCAACGGTTGCCGGCTACAAGGCGGTTCTCGATGCCGCGGGACGATTCAGCAGGTTTATCCCGATGCTTATGACGGCCGCCGGAACAATAAGGCCTGCAAAGGTGCTTATTATTGGGGCCGGAGTAGCCGGGTTGCAGGCTATAGCCACAGCACGCAGGCTCGGGGCTGTAGTTGAAGCGTTCGATGTCAGGTCTGCTGTCCGCGAGGAGGTCAAAAGCCTTGGTGCAGGATTCGTGGAGGTAGAAGGTGCACAGGAAGACAAAGCAGCAAAAGGCTATGCGATAGAGCAAACTGAGGAATTCAAGGAGAAACAGCGTCAGGTGGTACATGACCATGCTGTCAAAGCAGATATCATCATATGTACTGCACAGATTCCCGGGAGAAAGGCACCTCTTATCCTGCTAAAAAAGACTGTTGATAGCATGAAAGAGGGGTCGGTAGTTATCGACATTGCTGCTTCAACTGGCGGGAACTGTGAACTTACAAGGAACAATGAAGTAATCGTACATAACCGGGTTACCATTGTGGGAAACTCGAATTTCACTTCTGAGATGCCTGTAGATGCAAGTGCAATGTACGGCAAGAATTTGATGAATTTTCTCCAACTCTTTATCAGTGAGGAAGGGGAACTGGTTTTGAATTTTGAAGATGATATTATCCGGGGAAGCTGCATTACCCATAATAAAGAGATCCCGCATCAGAGAGTCAGTGAAGCACTTAAATTATAAATCCTTTATAAATGGAACAGGTATTATACTATTTCTGGGAGAACAGGGAAATCGTACTCATAATACTGCTATCGGTATTTCTGGGAGTTGCAGTAATATCCAATGTTCCTTCAGTTCTTCATACTCCTCTTATGTCCGGTGCAAACGCAATCAGCGGTGTAATAATTGTAGGCGGGATTATCCTTGCCGGTTATGCATCAACAACTATTGAGTGGATCCTGGGTATAACGGCAGTTTTTATGGGGACCCTGAACGTGGCAGGAGGGTTTGTAGTTACTGACAGGATGCTGGAGATGTTCAAAAAGAGGAAAAAGAAGTCCTGACCTTTTTACTAATCGA